>CAXBGJ010000112.1:0-10511 GCA_963975045.1 uncultured Marinomonas sp.
CCTTTTTTTACTTCGAAAGGTTGGAAAACCTCAACGCCTGCACCGGTTGCTGTGGTATCAAAAATAAGGCGACCCACGCTGTTCGATAAATCAAGATGAACGGTTAAACCGTTCAAAGCGCATTGGCTGGTATTGTGTAAGACAAATCGGTCTTTGGGCGCACTTTCTACAAATGTGACTTCAACATTCGCATGAGCAAGCTGCCCTGCAAGTAACCATACAGAAGCGACGATAGGCAAACGAACATTGAGCATAATGTTTTCCTTTGGCGTTAATTTATTGAATCATGACTGGTTAAACTAACGTTGAGAATGGCTATGTGGATCACTTTTAAAGAGAAAGGGTAGAAAAATTCGCCGGGTTATTTTATTAATAGATAATATTGAAGCTTAAGTGTTGAAGCTTAAGTGTTGAAGCTTAAGTGTTGAAGCTTAAGTGGATTTTATTTTGATAGGAGGCGGCGTGATAACAATAGAAAAAATGACATCTCAGCATTTGGGCGAGATCATTGCACTTAGGGTGGGAGAGGAGCAGCAACAATTCGTGGGTGCGATCGACGATATTCTGGCCATTATCAACGCACAAATTCGGCCCCATGTGATTATTACTGACGACCAAGTGGTTGGCTTTTTCTTGATCGATACCATTTATGTACAAACCAATGATGTCGCCACACTGCAGAGCCTTGGTTTACGCAAATTCTTTATCGACAAACAACACCAAGGGAAAGGCTACGCCAAGCAAACACTTCAGCGATTGCCAGATTACCTAACGGTCACTTATCCAAATTACACCGATATTTTTTTAACCGTGAACTGTAAAAACGAAACGGCCAAAAATCTCTATTTAAAAAGCGGTTTTCAAGATACCAATGCGCTATACCTCGGTGGCCCTTCTGGCCCGCAGCACGTGATGAAACAGGTGTATAACAGTTTGTAGGTAAGTTGTCTTAACGACATGTATCTTTATTGATGGCGCGGACGCGCGCTAACGCATTACGAACGATAATGATGTGAAATGGGAGGATGGTCTTAAGGTAAATTCGCCCACCTATATTATTTGTATGTACCCACGTTGCTAAGAAGACGCGTCCATTCTCAGAAATAACTGACACTCTAAAGTCCAAATGTTTATCGTTAAATCCAGCGATAAGTTCATAATGATTTTCAGATTCAACGGGAAATAAGCCCACTTTATCTATGGCTTGCGGACCATCGCTCGAAAGACCGAACGGTGCGGTCACGACGTTTCTTATTTTGACAAGAAAACGTGCCCATGCTGGAAAGTTAGTGATGATTTCTGCGGCATCTACCGTCATTAAAAACTCGATTCAAACTTAAAAAAGCACTTAAAGCGTTCTCACATTTCGCTCTGTCAGTACAACATTGAAATCACTTAATGGTCTCAAGTCAAAATTCTGTTCTGTCAATATGGCGTTTTCTATTCGATCACAACGAAAGATACGGAAGTCTTTACGTAACGTATCCCACGCTAAAACATACCAAGCTGGATAGCTGAGGTACAAATAATGGGGTTCTATGTCTCGTGTTGTACTAACGTTGTGGAAGTCTTTGTAATCAATGGAAACCACTTTAGAAAACAAAAAAGCAGAGTAAAGTGGGCTTTGCGTTTCTATTTTTGCTTCCTTGAGATTGTCATTGTAAGACGCTAGCACGTGAGGTGACGCAGATTCGCCTATATGAATACGTTGCCTTAAGGTGCGAAGTTTGTCTTTTTGTTGAGCAGAAAACGACGCCATCAGTTTGTGCTTGATTGACGATAAGCTGGTCATGAACAAATGAGAGTTCATGCTCTCTGCAATGGCGAGGCTGAGCAATAAATCAATCACTTCTTGGTTTTCTAACGCCAAACGTCCCACCCCCCAACTTCTGTGAAGTTGTATACCGCCACCACGGCCTTTATCAGCATCAATCGGCAAACCACGCTCACGTAAGAGCGCAATGTCTCTAAAGAGGGTTCGAGTGCTGACGCCTAACTCAGTGGCAAGAGACTGGGCCGTGATCGCGCCTTCTGATTTCAAAATGGCGGTGAGTTGATCCAATCGATCGAGGTGTTTGTGTGTGTTTGCTCTGTTCATTTTTTTAATATGACACAAAGTGTCATCTATATCGATACACTCTTTTTCCATCAAGACTTCTACTATTAACTAAAAACGGTTTATCACTAAAAGGATAAAATGGATGCAATCGATACAGATGAATGAAGTAACGTGCGAAGAAATGCAAATTTTGGGTTTGAGTGTCCGTACGAATAATGCCAATGAAATGAACGTGGAGACAGCCAGAATTGGGATCTTGCACGGTACGTTTAATCAGCAACTAGTGGTGAATTATGAAAACGGCGCACATCTTTTCGGTGTGTATTATGGTTATGAATCGGATCATACGGGCGACTTTACGGTATTAGTCGGCTCAGAAGAAAGCGCGCTCACAATGACACGTGCAGAAAACAAAGCCAGTTTAGACACTGTAACGCTCTGCGCGGGTAAGTACTTAGTATTTTCAGGCACGGGCGAAATGCCACAAGTTGTAATCGATGTTTGGGGTGATATCTGGCGTTACTTTTCAGGCGAGTCATCCCAAGGGAAGCCTAAGTATCAACGTGCGTTTACAACGGATTTTGAACGTTACACCAGCGGCAATAGCGTGGATGTATACATCGCAATTCTATAATGTGCCTTAACAAAAAAAAGGAAAAATCATGAGCCAGTTAACCAGCCCGACAGCCAGTTGTTTATGCCAAGGCGTGACCATTCATGCAAAAAACATCAAGCCTAAATTTACGGTTTGCCATTGTGGGTCTTGTCGAAAGTGGGGTGGAGGGCCTTTGTTTATGTTGCACTGTGGTGCTGATGTAACCTTTGAAGGTGAGGACTTGATTAAAGAATACGATTCTTCGCCGTGGGCAACACGGGCTTTTTGCCTAGAATGCGGCACGCACTTATTCAGCCGATACAAGAAAGCCGGAGTGTACAATATCCCTGTTGGCTTGTTTCCAAAAACGCAAAACTTAGAAATGAGCATGCAGTATTTTATTGATCTTAAGCCTGAGTATTATTGCTTCTCCAATGACACGCCAGCCATGACGGATGCCGAGATCAAGGTTCACTTCGCAGCGGAAGTGTAAGACTAAAAAAAACCTCGCCCTTATCAATCAAAGGGGAGGTTTTTTAGTGTGTATAGCGCTGTTATAGAGAGGTGTTAGTTTATTCGTTTACCATCGAATAAATGCGAGACACCAACAGGGTTGTTGTCTTGTAACGTCTCGGGCAGTAGAGCCTGAGGCAAGTTCTGATAGCAAACAGGGCGTAAGAAGCGGTTTATTGCAGAGCTACCGACAGAAGTGCTGCGAGAATCAGAGGTGGCTGGGAAGGGGCCACCGTGAATCATGGCATGACATACTTCAACCCCTGTTGGCCAGCCATTCACTAGTACTCGTCCGGCTTTTTCTTCTAGTATCGGTAATAACCCCTTAGCGGCTGTAAGGTCTGCATCATCCATTTGCAATGTAGCGGTTAATTGGCCTTCAAGCTGTTTTGCAACCTGTAACATTTGTTCAAAATCATCACACACAATGACCAAAGAACAGGCGCCAAATACTTCATCGCGCAGCCTCTCATCGTTTAAGAAGTGCTCGGCTTGGGTCACAAACAGACTGCTTTGGCAAAGATTAGGCTGATCGCCTTTTTCGCCGTTGCCTTGTAAGCGCACAGCGTCATTGTTTGCCAATGATATGATGCCATTGGTATAGGCTTGATGAATGCCGGGTGTCAGCATGGTCTGTGCCGCTACTTTTGAAATGGCTTTTTCAGCTGTGCTGAGAAAACTATCAAGGGCGGTGCCACGAATCGCGAGTACTAAACCTGGGTTTGTACAGAACTGTCCAGCCCCCATTGCTAATGATGCAATGAAGCTTTCTGCAAGACTTTCTGCTCGTGATTCTAGTGCTTTTGGCAATAGAAATACTGGGTTGATGCTGCTCATTTCTGCATAAACAGGAATGGGTTGAGGGCGAGCCTGAGCGGTCTTCATTAGTGCGACACCCCCATTACGAGAACCGGTAAAGCCAACGGCTTTTACTCTTGGGTCTTTGACCAAAGCTTGCCCTAGTTCAGTGCCTGATCCATACAATAATGAAAAAACGCCTTCAGGTAATTTGCATTTTGACACCGCATTTTGAATGGCTCGTCCAACCATTTCAGATGTGCCAGGATGAGCTGAATGTGCTTTGACAATAACAGGACAACCAGCGGCTAACGCCGAGGCGGTGTCACCGCCGGCGACACTAAATGCCAATGGGAAATTACTTGCACCAAAGACAGCAACAGGGCCTAACGCGATATTTTGTTGACGTAGATCGGCACGAGGTAGCGGTTGTCTTTCCGGTAGCGCGGGCTCTATACGAACATCAAGCCATTCGCCAGATCGTACAACCGAAGCGAATAAACGTAACTGTCCGCAAGTTCGGCCGCGCTCGCCTTCTATGCGCCCACGCGGTAGGCCAGTTTCCTGCATGCAACGTTCGATTAACGGCTCTCCGATTGCTTCTATTTCGGCGGCAATGCTTTCTAAAAAACAGGCTCGCTTTTCCAACGAAGTAGTCCGAAATTCCACACTCGCAGCCTCCGCGAGTTCGCAAGCGTGGACAACTTCTGTTTGTCCTCCGCTAAGGTAGCCAGGTTGAATTTTTTCTCCTGTGGTTGGGTTAATGGCCCAAACTAGAGTACCGGAAGCATCAAAACTGCCTTGTCCGATTAATTGCTGACCTGTTAATTTCATTCTTTGCTCCTAAAATTTGTATAAAGGTAATGAGTCATTAATGTTGTTATTTAGTCTCAGTCATCGGGCTTTTAAGTGGTTTTCTGATGGCTAGGAAATAGACAAAAACCAAGGTTAAAAGGATGAAGAAAAGACTGTCTAAATTCGTGAAGAAAGTGAGCGGGTTTCCGTTAGAAAGAGCAAGCGATCGGCGCAAGAACTCTTCCAAATTGGGTCCTAAAATAAAACCTAATAGCAGAGTGATGATTGGAAAACCGTTTTTTCTTAGGTAATAAGCCAGAATCCCCATCATTAACGCCATCATCATTTGGAAACCTGAGTAGGTTGCAACATAGCTACCGACAACGGCTAACAGTGCGATGATTCCATAAAGAATATCTTTGCGGATGGAGACGATTTTGATGAAGTAAGGCCCAAGCAAAAATAGGGTTAATGGGATCAATACAATCGCGCTAAAAAGCAACGAAGCCAGCATAGGTGCGATTAGCTCAGCTTGCCCAGACATAAGTTGCGGACCTGGTTGGATGCCGTTAATCACCAAAACGCCGAGCATAATGGCGGTAATCGGGTCGCCCGGTATACCGAAGGTCAACATAGGAACCAAAGCGCCACCACAAACCGCATTGTTCGCACTTTCAGATGCCGCAATGCCTTTTGGATTGCCTTTGCCAAAAGTCTCTGGTTCAGATGATGTACGAACTGTTTCTGCATAAGCCAAAAAGCTGCCCATTGATCCGCCAGCACCTGGCAGTGTGCCAACAAAATAGCCAATCAAGCTGGATTTGACGTAACAAACGACGCCTATTTTTCGAATAGCAGACAGCGGAGGAATGAAGTCTCTTCTTCTAATTGCGACTTTACTAAAGGCTTCCGCTGCTCTTTTCGCATCACCAGAGGAGTTTGCTTGAATTAGAATTTCACTGATGGCAAAAGTACCAATAATAACAGGCATTAAATCCATACCCGCGGTTAAGTCACTGAGGCCAAAGGTGAATCGAGTCACTGGTTCCATGGCGTCTAAACCGACGGTCGCGAGCATTAAACCAATGCAGGCGGCCATGGCGGCTTTAATCATTTTGCCGCGCTGAGCGATGATGATAACGACGATGGCAAAGGCCAGCAGAGAAAACTTACCGGTTGTTTTTACAAGCAAAGAGGCTTCAGCAACAAATGGCGCGACGGCTATTAGTAGCAATGCCCCCAATGCTCCGCCAACCATAGAACCAATAGCCGCGTGACCTAATGCTAAGGCGCCTTTTCCTTGCTGTTGCATGGGATAGCCGTCTAGCGCCGTCATCATCGAAGAGGGGGCTCCAGGAATATTGATGGTTGTTGCCGTAATACTGCCTCCGCACATACCAGCCATATAAATGCTTGCGCAGGCCATTAATGCCGTCGTTACATCTAGGCTGTAAGTCAATGGGAGCAGCAAGGCCAGAGCAAGTGTGGCGGTTAAGCCAGGAATAGCCGCAAAAATGGTTCCAATAAGGAAGCCTGAAACAACGTAAGCGAGGATCAGAGGATCAAACAGCATGGAGAAACTGCCCGCAACAAGACTAATAAATTCCATCACTTAACCCCACAAAGCCGGGAGTCTGACACCGAATAACTGATCAAATACCAGGTATCCAATTAAGACTATGATTATTGATATAATCGATTTTTGAATGATTTTTTCCAAAGAGGAAAAAATGACAATAATTGAAAGTACGAATAGAAAAGATGAAATGAAATAACCAATAAATGAAAATGCAAAAATATAGACAAATATCGATAGCATAATTAAAAGCGGAGAATACTTGCTTTTCTTTGCTTCAGATTGATCCGATTCGACCGTTTTTTCTTGAGTACTCGATTCTTGTTTTTTACTAGACGCTATTTCTCTCAATAGTAAAATTGAACTAAATAACACAGCAAAAAAGCCTAATACTAAAGGGAAAAAAGACGGTTCTAGCCTGTTGTTGGAAACAGGGTTACCCAAATTAACAGCGGTAACGAAATAACCAATGGAAAAAGCGAAAACCAAGAAATAAAACACGAGATTTTTTTTGAAAAACATCATCATCTACCTTATTAACGCCCCGAAATGTTTTCGGGGCGTATTCATGCCTACTACAGATTCAAATCGTCCATTACTTTAAACGTACTGGATTGCAGTTCATCTATCCAAGCTTGAACATCAGTAGAGCCTAACCAGCTAGGCGTTACGCCTATAGTCGTCACCCAACTTTGAAACTCTTTACTGTCAAACGCAGTTTTGAACGCAGACTCCAGAATCGCAATGGATTCTTTTGGTGTGTTCTTAGGCGCTGCTAGCAAAATAAAGCTACCCGTCTCGAGGTCGTAGCCCATTGAACTGATTGGTGGGACACTTGGGAAAGAAGGGTTTTGTTCAGAAGACAGTTCAACAACACCTTTAGCATCACCTGAGCTGATAATGCCACTGAAGTCACCTAGGCTTGATATCGCAGCATCCAGTTCTCCAGATAGAAGCGCTTCCGCCTCGGCACTGGATGAACCAGGGTAAGTGATAACATTAAAGGTAACGCCAATCTCTTTTTCTAAGCGACGTACCGCAAGAAAAGGACCTGAGCCTTTAGGAGCGACGCCAATTCGAACGCTGTTCGGATTCGCTTTAGCCGCACTGATAAGCTCTTCAAAGCTGTTGTAGCCAGAATGTTTAGACACCACAATTGCATCGGCTTCACGAGTAATACGAGCAATAGGCGTCATTTTTTCTAGTGAATATCCTGGCACCATTTTACCGCGCGGTAGTGTAATAACGCTGTCATAGGTCAGTACACCAACGGTATGGCCGTCAGGGCGAGCGCGGGTCATCTGCATCAATCCTGTCGCAGTGACTGCACCGCCGATGTTTTCCACATAAATCGATTTCGGTAGCGACTGTTCAGCGATATTACTGATTTTACGAGAGATCGCATCCGCGCCGCCGCCAGCTGGCCAAGGCACAATCAGGCGAATGTCTTTGGATGGAAAATCAGCCGCAATAACAGAAGAGCTGAGGATGCAGGCGCCAACAGCACCGATTAATGTGTTTTTAATTTTTTTAGATAACATAACTTTCTCTCTTTTTATTATTAGGAGGTTACGCCTAGCTTACTATGCAGATTTATCTTCAAATCTGGTTAGTACAATGTAAGAGCGATATTTAGAAGACATTAAGTTGTCTAAATTAGTTCGCAGTGAATTCATTGTATTCTTGTTGTGCCTTATCATTTGGTGGATAAAGTCCAATGACGGCACTGCCTGCGCGAACTTTGTTGATGACATAATCTTCAAATAGCTCCATTTTTATTGCTTCTGCAGATATTTCTTCTGCAATTTCTAGTGGAATAACAATAATGCCATCGCCATCGCCGACTAGAACATCTCCGGGATACACAGCAACGCCACCGCAACCAATCGGTACTTCAATATCGACACCATGATGTTTGGTTAGGTTGGTTGGAGCACTTTCTTTGGCGCAAAAGATCGGCATATTCATTGCTGAAGCACCATCAAAATCTCGAATACCCGCGTCCGAAACAAACCCTGCACATTTTCTGAACTCTAAACGAGTCAAAAGAATGCTACCAGCGCTTGCTGCTGATGCGTCTTGGCGACAATCTGACACCATTATCATGCCTTCAGGCACAGACTCAACCGCTAAACGCTGTGGGTGTTCTGGGTCTTTAAACGCGGCAACGGTATCAAGATCTTCACGGGCTGGAATATAGCGCAAAGTGAACGCCTGACCGACCATTTTGACTTTTGTTGTGTTGACTCGACTAACACCTTGAATATAGGTATTGCGTAAACCCCTTTTAAAAAGGGCGGTATGCAAAGTGGCAGTTGATACCTGACGCAGTTGCTCTATAACCGCTTCATCTAATTTTTTATATTTTTTAGTTGTAATCATTAACCTTGATCTCCGTTGGTAAGAAACGCCTGAAAACAATACACCCGGAATTTTTACAAATCAAACTAATTATTACAACTATTTACTAATTTTTTCTAAGTTGTTGTATCTGTTAATGGTTTTTGTATATTTTATTGGCTTTGTTGGGCTGGTTGGCTACTATGGAAGATCGAATCTGTTAAAATGTGTTATTTTTTATAAGGGTTGTCTGTACCGTTCAGGCACAAAAGGATTAAAGGCAGTAAGCGTCTTGATCTAGAACTGCTTCAATTTTTTAAGTCGGTGAAAACGCTATGAGTAAGGCTCCTACTCGGACAAAACATTCCCAGCAGTCATTAGGTGCGATTGTCTATGAGCAGATACTCGCACTTATCATGGATGGCACCTACGGGCTGAATACAAAACTTCCCGCAGAAACATTACTATGCCAAGAATTTAAGGTTTCTCGTCCGGTTTTACGAGAAGCGCTGGCTCGTTTACGGGAAGATGAGCTCATTGCTTCTCGACGAGGGTCAGGCAGTTATGTCATTAAACAACCTGATAATCTGGTTTTACAATTCTCTCCGCTTTCTAGTATCGCAGATATTCAACGTTGTTTTGAATTTCGTTCTAATTTGGAGGCAGAAGCCGCAGGGCTTGCCGCGGAACGTAGAACCAGTGTGCAGTTAGAAGCAATCGTGAGAGCGTATGAAAAAATGAATGTTGCTAATGCTTCGAACAAACTAGCAACGGATGAAGACTTTGATTTTCATATTGCGATCACCAACGCAGCGAATAATCATTTCTACAGCACCGTATTAGAGTTATTGAGAAAAAGCATCAAAGAAGGCATTAATATCACACGAAATTTATCGCTTCTACACCCTGAATCTCGCTTACAACTTGTACAGAAAGAGCATAACGAAATTGTTATTGCGATTAGAGAGGGTAATTCCGTGGCCGCTCGAGAAGCAATGAAAAAGCATTTAAACAGTGCGCGTAATCGAATGTTTGAAGGGGCTCCAAACTAAGTCTAGATTCTACAAACGTCATCAGGTTATATATCATACGTTGCTTACTAAATAGGAAATGAAACAACATGGAATACCCAATTGAAGCGTCGTGTCAGTGTGGACAGGTCTCTTATAAGTTACATAAAGAACCGAAACGAGTGCTTGCTTGTCATTGTACGGAATGTCAAAAATTGGCAACGGGCCCTTTTAGTGTCACCGCCATTGTCTCAGCAAGCGACATTGAATTTCATGGTGAGATAAAGGAGTGGAGTCGCATCGCCGAGAGCGGCAACAAGAATAATGCGATATTCTGTTCGCAGTGCGGAAATAGAATTTATCACTACAATCCTGATGATGCAGGCACGGTAAAATTGAAATTAAAGCCGGTTAATATGGAAGGTGATGAACTGTTTGAGCCGACAGAGCATGTTTGGACAAAGGAAAAATTGAGTTGGTATGATATTCCTTTAAACGTCAAAACATCTTAAGTCAGTGACCTTTGGTTGTTTTTCAAATCGCTAAAGGTCGTTGAACATCGCACAAAAAAAACAGTTAGACGCTACCTTTTAGTAAAACAGCAAGTTGTCTATGATTTGGACTAATACCCACATTTCAACGCCACCTTTGCCATCAATAAAAGTGGCGTTATCTGCCTATTTCTTCTTGAGTCTTATTCTTAATTCACTCGGCCGTAAAAGGTTTTACTTGCCGCTTCAGAAAGCGCAATGCCAGGTTGTGAATTATAAGCCAGCACGGCCAGCATACGCGTGGTATCACCTTGCGTTGGCGTGACTCGGTGAA
>CAXBGJ010000113.1:0-10422 GCA_963975045.1 uncultured Marinomonas sp.
CTTGTTGCACGTTGTCGGTCGCTGGGTTAATCCCGATCACCGCATCGCCATTGGCGTAGAGTAAACCATCTAACATACTGGCCGCGATGCCGGTTATATCATCGGTTGGATGATTGGGTTGCAAGCGTGTTGATAAATGGCCCGGTAAACCGATGGTGTTGCGAAAAGCGGTTTTTACGTGGCACTTTTTCGCCACTAAAATGAGATCCTGATTGCGCATGATCTTACTCACCGCTGCCGCCATTTCGGGGGTGATGCCTGGACGGATCGTTATGAGCACATCACTGCTCGCCAAATCGCTTAATAACCAGTCTCGAAAACCACCGACGGTCAGATGAGAAATAATAGAAAAGGCAGTTTTGTCATGATCGTCTAGTATTAGCCGAGTGATTTCATCTTTTTCATAAGGAATAAGGGCGTGTTCAAGGAAAAGTGAAAGCGGTACATCGGCTAATGTCATTTGTGCGATAGCACGTTCTTCAGCTGTGTGTGCAGCGACACCCGCTAACCGATCGCCAGAGCGAGCTGGCGTGGCTTTGGCCATTAAATCGGCAAGGTCGACGAAGCCGAAAGTCTGTTCGCCCACGATGTGACGAAATTGAAAAGTAGATTGTGGGTTGCTCATAACCGTCTCTCACGCTTTACTAGTATTGTGTTGGCCCCAAAAAGCAAAGTATAAAAGGGCATAAATATTGCTGTTTTTATGTGGACTTAAAATCTTAGTCCAAGGTTTGAAATTGGAATGTTAGTTTACCTTACGGAAATCCATAAACTGTCGTTATCGAATAATGGCAAGAATAAAAAAGCCATATAGATCAAAAGTTTGTTTTGTTTTATTTTAAAAATCGACTTTAAACGTATCTCTTTTAGGAGAAGGTCATGTCGGATTCAGGGATTGATGCACTAAATAAGGGCTCTTTAGTTCGGGTGTCGGAGGCTTATGATGCGGACTTACACGCTGGCAATCTCACTGACTGGTGTCAGGAATACGATCAAACAAGTCGAGGTGGTTTTTATGGTCGTATTGTAGAGTTACCTTTTGATGGCTTACAGGTTTTTTGTGAGCATACCAGTCAGGCATTACAGCAGAAATGTGTGGTATGGCCGGACTCGGTTTGGTTAGGTATTCCGCTTGCGAATCAAGAAAGTAGCCGAATCAATGGCTTAACGGTCCGTCAAGACACGATTATGTGCCGACCTGGAGGGTGTGATTTTCAGCTGTCGACCCCGCAAAATTATGATTTGTATGGTTTAGTAGTAGATAAGTCGACTTTGACAGACATGGCGTCGATTCATGGTGTCGATTTGAATTGGAAAGAATTGACAGAATATGGTCGTCTTGGGGTGCCTAATAAAATATTGGAGGAAGTGCGTTTTTTGTTAGCGCGTTTACTCTTAGTGGAAAGCAAGGAAACACCATCACGCTTGCAGTATGATATTGTCATGATGGCCTTGCTTGAAGTGCTCAAAGTGGAAACGCCTCAACTGGTGACAACGCAGAGCTATAAACACCGTAAAAAAGTAGTCGATTACGCTCGTCATTTTTTAGACCATCATTTGGATGAGCCGGTGACCGTCACACAATTATGTGAAATCACTAACGTGAGTCGGCGAACCTTACAATACAGCTTCGACAGTATTCTTGGCATCAGTCCCATCCAATATCTGCGTATTAGTCGATTAAACGGTGTGCGTCGCGCATTGGTTCAAGCACCAAGTAGTCAATCAGTAAGCGACATTGCCGCACAATGGGGTTTTTGGCATCTGAGCCAATTCGCCAAAGACTACAAGCAGCTTTTCGGAGAGCGACCATCGCAAACGCTCGAATGGCGGAGTTAGTTCATTATGAATATCCAGATTCGTCCCGCTGTCATTGATGATTTACCCGCATTAACGGATCTTTATAATCACTATATAGTGAATACGCCCACGACCTTTGATATAGAACCTTACACATTAGAAGGTCGAGCCGTTTGGTTTTCGCAGTTTGCACCAACAGGTCGACATCGCTTATTGATCGCTGAGCAAGATGGCGAGATTTTGGGTTATGCGTGCAGCGGACCATTTAAAGCCAAGCGTGCTTATGAAACCTCGGTGGAAGTCAGTATTTATTTGAAAGCCGACACGAAAGGGCGTGGCCTTGGCACCGCTCTCTACATCGAATTGTTCGAGCAACTGGAAACAGAAGATGTGCATCGCGCTTACGCAGGCATCACCCTGCCCAATGACACATCAAAAATTATCCATGACAAATTCGGTTTTGAATCTGTTGGAGTCTACCTAGAAGTTGGTCGAAAATTTGGCCAATACTGGGATGTGGAGTGGTTTGAAAAAGCCATTGGTTGAGGGCATAACCATGGCTTAGCTATGTCGCTTTAAGATCCCCTGTGAGGTTTGGTTACAAGCTGTAATACGGCATTTTTTAGTTTGTATATCAGCGTCTCACCCACGATGTTTAATTGGATTTAATTACTTTCTCATTAGATAAAGAAAGTATGCTCCTCCAATTAAGGATGACAATAACCCTGCGGGAAATTGCCAAGGGAACCAAATTACGCGGCCAATCCAATCCGCTATCACCATGACTAAGGCGCCAAGTAGACAGGCTGCTATGAGTTGTTTACGTGCTGTATTTTGATGAAGTGCGCGCGCCATATGCGGCGCTAATAAGCCGATGAACGTCAGTGGGCCTATGATAGCAGTACATAATGTTGTTATAGCCGCGATCAAGACGAACAGTATTCTGCGAACTAAGAGAGTGTCCAATCCCACACTGTTTGCAGACACTTCGCCAAGGGCAATCAAGTCTAACCAACGGTGGAGTAGAACGGCAACAAGACCAAAGACTGTAACCCCTACGGCTAAAATACTGACATCTTGATAGCTGACTAGATAAGTGGAACCAGAAAGCCAAGTAAGCAAGCTACTGACATTCTCTTGCCCAGACGACATAGCAATTCGCATAATGGCATCTAAGCCAGCACTCAAGGCTATGCCGGTTAGTAATAGCTGAGATGGGGCAAAACGATGTTTTCTGCCCAGCCACCAAATTATCGAGATAACGGCAAGTGCTCCTAGTGTACCAAGTAGAATTTGTTCATAGCGAGTGACGCTGAAACCTAGCAGAAGCGTGCATAAGACGATAGTGAGTGCAGCCCCAGAACTTATTCCAAGGATTTCTGGACTGGCCATTGGATTGTTAGTTAGTCGTTGAATGAGAGTCCCTGTAATGGCTAAGCCAATCCCAGCGAAAAGAGCTCCCAGTACTCGAGGCAAGCGTAAGTGCATTAAATTATTATTGATCATGAATTCCCAGCCTTGAGTATTTTTGCCAATAAATATAGCAATCAAGAAGACACTAACCAAAGCGACAATTAAAGAGATGAAAACGGGTAGAAAACGTCGGTGATGCAGATGAGAGGTTGCTTCGTCTGTAGCGCGTAGTTGAGACGGCCACGTTTGACGATTGAGTAACCATAAGAGAAATGGAGCGCCTAAAATAGCTGTCATTGCGCCAGTGGGGAGTAAATTTCCAGTTGCTGCAGAGATAGGTTGTGTTAGTTGGTCTGCTAGCAACAGCATTAACGAACCAATTAATCCGCTAACAAGCATTTGCTTAGTGATATTTCGAATGCCTAGAAGTCGAGTAATGCCGGGCGCGACAATACCTATAAAACCAATAATGCCGACTTCACTGACAATCACAGCGGTAATGAAAATGGCCGAAGTTAAGGCGATAAGCTTAATGCGCTTTACATTGATGCCGATCGTATTAGAAACACTGTCCCCTAAAATTAACGTATAAAGCGGTCTCTGAATTAGTAATAACGCAATAGTTGGGATACTTAGTAGTGGTAAAATACGCCTCACTGATTCCCAGCTACTTTGATTTAGCGCTCCTGCACCCCAAATAAAAACACCGCTTAAATAGCGCTCATATACCAACATCAGCATTGTGTTGATAGCACCAATAAATAAACTAATTACCATTCCTGAAAGAACGAGATGAATGGGGGCAAAGCCTTTTTTGGCTGCAATCCAAAAGACCAAAAAGCTGGCACCAGCACCACCAATAAAGGCCGGAAAAAAACTAGGAAGTGTTGCTCCAGCGGGTAATAATAGTACACCTAAAACCATACCTAATTGAGCGCCAGATGCGACGCCCAATGTAGTTGGTGCGGCAATAGGATTGCGTAATACGAATTGCATAATGCAACCAGCAACGGCAAGGGAAAAACCACAAATGAAGGTAATGGCTAACCTAGGTAGGTAAGTTAAATAAACAATCAGTTCTTTGTAATTAGTCGCATCATAGTCAAAAATGACTTTATGAAGAAGTGGCCAACCGCCGAAATAAGGCGTCGTATACTGAATAAAAATAATAACTAAACCAAGGGTAAGTAGTAAGCCAATTGGTAAAGTGATACGAATGGAAGACGTTATCATAAAATAAAGGAACCGCTACTGCTGTGGAGCGAGCATATTAATAAGTTGATTACTAAGTCTCCCTACGGCTAAAAGGCCCCCATAGTTCCACACGGGCGGGAGTTGGTATACTTTATTTTGACGAGTAAACGCCATCGCTTGCCATAAAGGTGAGCTTAGAAACTTATCAAGTTCTGATTTATTGATTGACTGCAATAAGACTATATTAGCTTGTTGATGTTCCGCTATTTTAGCTAATTCTACTGTTGAAAATCCCCAGAAATTGGTTTTATTCTGCCATTCATTATGGAGACCCATTTCGTTTACAGTATCTTGGATTAAAGAGCCCGAACCTTCAAAATGTAGTGTGCTGTTATCTATAAAGCGGACAAACATAAGTGGATTCATATTTGGATTTGCCGCTCTAATTAACGCACCATTTTTTTTCAGTAGAGTTTGTGTTGTATTAATGATGTTTTTGGCTTCCTGCTTTTTTCCAAGTATTTCACCGAGTTTTAGCGTTAGCTCTTGAGCATTCTTATAAGGTGTCTTTGTGTCACTATAAACATCGTAAATCATGGTTGGCGCTATGTTGCCAAGTTTCTTTAGGGCAGGGGCTAAATGACTACTGATCAAGATAAGGTCTGGTTTAAGGTTTGTTAATAATTCCAAGTTTGGCTCGTTGCGTGCACCTACATCCTCAATACCTACCGGTAGTTTAGGGATAGTTACCCATGAGTTATACCCTTCCTTATCAGCCATACCCACTGGTGTTATTCCAAGGCTGAGTAGTGTTTCTGTCATTTCCCAGCCAATGGAAATTATTCTTGTTGGCGGTGCCTTGAAATCGTTTGAGGTGAGTTCATGAGTTGGGTTAACTGCAGATGCAATGGTCGATAAGAATAAGAGGAGACAGGTAAATAAAAAATTCATATTAAATCCTTCAAGGAATATAACTAATGTGTTGACCTGTTGTTGGGTGTTGGAAAAGTGCCAATTCCATACCATAAATTTTAGCCAGTGTATCTGTTTGCATGATGTCGCTGGGAGCTCCTTGAGCAATCACTTTACCTGAGTGTAGAGCGATTAAATGATCACTGAATTTGGCTGCCATATTGATATCATGCAGTACCATAACGACGGTTAATCCGAGATTCTGATTTAGCTCTCTTATTAGAGTGAGCAGCTCGTACTGATGGGAGATGTCTAAGGCAGACGTAGGCTCGTCGAGTAAAATACATTCACTCTGTTGGGCTAATAACATAGCTATCCAAGCACGTTGGCGTTCGCCGCCTGATAGGGTTGCTACAAAGCGATCCTGATAGCCTTCTAGACCAACTTTTTTAATTGCTTGCTGTATGAACGTTTTGTCTTGTGCGGTGTAACGACCAAATGCCCCTTTCCATGGGTAACGTCCAAAGCTCACAAGTTCTTGAACAGTAACTCCATCCGTTACGGGAGGGTTTTGAGGCAAGTAAGCGACTTTGAGCGCGAACTCTTTTGGCTTAAAGTGAGTGATAGCTTTGTCTTCAAGTAAAACTTGCCCTTGGGATGGGGCGTTTTGACGGCTTAAAAGTTTCATCAATGTAGATTTCCCACAGCCATTGTGACCAAGCAGGGTGGTAATTACACCCTTTTGAAATGTTAAGCTCGTTGGCTTTAATATAGTGTGTGAGGATATTGAAAAAGAGACATTGTTAAGCTGAAGCATAGAATTCGTCGTAATGTATGATTTGTCATTATCAATATCATACATGGATGATATTGATAATGCTTCTCATTTTTCACTGTTAGGTTGATCAGGCCTCATAATACGATGTTCAACGAGGCATTGAATCATAAAAAAATTAGAGCGTGTACTTAAAGCTCAGCATGAAGTTACGCGGGGCGCCATAGCGATACTCAGTTGTGCCAACACGATCCAAATACTTCTCATCTGTAATATTATTGATATTGAACTGAATATGCATATGTTGATTAATATCATATCGAGTCATTGCATTGAATAAAGCAAAACTATCTTGTGTCAATGTGTTTCCATTAGTAGTGTTGACTGCGTAAGTTTTGTTTTGCCAATTTACTCCAGCACCTATAGTAAGTTCAGGTAAGTTGTGTGCAAAATTGTAGGTTCCAAAGAGCTTGAATTGTTTCGTTGGTAAATCGGTGTTGACCTCGTCGTTATTCGCATCAACTGCTCTGAACTGAGAGTAACCTGTACCTAATTTTAATCCCTTTGTTACTTGACCTGTTACTTCGGCTTCAAACCCTTTGCTCACGGTGCCTTTTGCAGCAATGTAAGCTTTATTTATCGACCCTGGAATTGTGTAACCGGTATCTTGCCCCAAATTGTCTTGTTCAATGCGATAAACGGCGAAGGAGGTTTGTAAGGCATCATTGAGGTAAGCACTTTTTAAGCCTGCTTCATAACTTTTTCCTGTCAATGGATCAAGAGAATCCCCGTTAATATCTTGGTAGTTTTGCGGTTGAAAAATTTCAGTGTAACTGGCGTATACACGTTGAGAAGGCGTTAAGTCATACAAAATACCAGAGTAAGGAATGAAAACACTGTTGTCGCCATAATCAACATTTTTACTTTCATACAAACCTTTACGTTTCCAATCAGATAAACGTCCCCCTAAAATGACTTTTAAATCATCTGATACATGCAAGCGTGTTGCCGCAAAATAACCTGTTTGTGTGGTTTTTACATCATTTTCTGCTACTTTATCGCCCCAATTAGGCTCTTCGAAGCTACCATCCCATGTATAATAATTGGCTACTGATAGGGAGTTTAGTGCGACCTTATCGTATTTACTGTCTGCCGTCTGTTCATTACGAAGTGCACCGAGCATTAAGTCATGCTCTTTCCCCAGCCATTCGTAGTCACCAGATAACTGAATATCAATACTATTTTGAACGCTATCCCCAGCGGATTTATATGTCCATCCAGTCAATCCTGAGCCATCCGATTCATCTAGGCTGCTCATTAGGTATAAAAGTTTGCGTGCTGACTCATACTTAAGATAATTATAATTGGCTTTTAACTGCCAGCCATTATTGAAATCGTGCGTTAAGTTAGTGAAAAAAGTGGTCGCTTTAGTTTCCCATTCTGACCAGTTTGGAGCGGTAGTTTTTGAGCGCCCCCAGTCTGTTTGGTTGCCATTAGAAAAGAAAGCTGGCAATAGCCCCCAAGTAGGTGAAACTGGATCATTGTGCTGATAACCAGCACCCAATCTCAACATGGTTTCTGGTGTGATATCGGCCTCTAATACGCCATAAAGAACTGAGTTATCATCTTGATATAGGTCTGTATAAGAATCTCCTTCTTTGTGTTTAACAACAATACGGCCTCGAATCGTACCGTCTGAGTTCAAGCCATCAGAAATATCTGCAGTTACTTCTCGTTGGTTCCAGCTGCCGACACCCACATCTACATAACCCTTTAAATCGGTACTATCTGCATGCTTGCGAACTAGGTTAATTGATGCCGATGGATTACCTGAGCCAGTCATTAGTCCTGTCGCACCTCGTACTACCTCGACCCGTTCATAGGTGGCCAAATCTAGAATCGTTTCACCATTGGTGCCGGCTAACGACCACGCCACCGGCACTCCATCAATTTGATAGTTGGTAATGGTAAAGCCACGTGCGGAAAAGTCATTACGAACATTATCGTAGGTGGTTGCAGATAGACCAACAGAACTTAGAACAGCATCTTTTACCGTATTCATATTTTGGTCTTGAATTTGTTGTTCAGTTATAACGCTGACTGATTGAGGCGTTTCGCGTAGTGTTAGCCCCAACCCAGTTGCCGTATCAATTTGTTGATCGGCAGTATAACTACCCTGCACTGAAAGCATATCCATTACATTAATATAGCTACCATCAGAACTTTTAGACGCTTCGTTTGACTCCTCATTACTTGTAGTAATTAGATCAATTTCAACACCTTGTTGAGGTGTGGCTGCAATAAGATGGTACGAAGTTAGGTATGTCATTACCCCGAAAACCAAATAGTATTTATTATTCATAAAACCCTCTAAATATAAACGATAACCGTTTTCATCTTCATTTTTACCAAATCTTGACGTTTTTTACAAGAAATTGTATTTGTATCAATGTCTTATTATTTGAGTTGATGGAATTAGAAAGTGTGCATCGACACCAGCCAAACTGGGCAAAGTATTGAGAGGACGTGAAAATAGGTGTGGCACTTATGATGTTTTTTATGATGAGAATGATTCATAATATCATTTGTTAACTGGTTCAGTTTTATTAAAAATAGTGAGTTGAGAGGAGTATCTGGTTTGCAAGCGTTACTAGAAAATTTAGGGCTATCCCATTACTCAGCAGGTACTAAGGCTTGGTGGGAGGATATTCGCTCTACTGGATTGCCATATATTAGGAAGTATGAAAACCAATCTTGTCTTGTTGTGTTTATTTGGCAAGACCCACAAGGAAGAGAGCTTGAGTCTAATACTGCAAGCGTGTTGCTTAATGCTAATTCTTTAACGTCCAATCATAGTTGGACACCAACTTGTTTACAGCGAGTGACAGGAACTGATGTGTGGTTTAGCCAATTAAATGTGGACTCCAAGTGGCGAGGCAGCTACTCCTTTATTCCGCTTGCAAAACATCAATTGCCAGAGGTCGCTCGAACTTCTAGTGATGGTTCTAAGGTGGCACAACGTCACTGGTGGAACAATGTCGCTAGGAATCAAATTTTTGATCCTTTGAATAAGCTTCCTGTGTTGCAATCAGGATGGGGCGTTAGTTCACCTCTACACCTTCCTAATGCCGCTTTGGAATTAGGTTGGAAAGAATGGGAGCTAGAACGCATCGAAGCAGTTACCGCTGCTCAGGTGCGGACGATATATTGGGAATCATCAGAATTAGATAATCAAAGAGAATGTTGGTTGTTTTCGACAGCAACAGGGGTAGCTCCGTTGGTTATCTTGCTTGATGGACAGCAGTGGGGAGTGGCTAGTGGGATGCTCTCGGTACTTCAGTATTTGACTGATACCTTGGAAATTGCCCCTGCTCACTATCTATTAATATCTTCTATCGATGGTAAGACTCGTTGGCAAGAGCTGAGTTGTTATCGTCCTTTTTGGTCCGTTGTCATTGAGGATCTGCTGCCTAAAGTTCAATTTGAACTATCAAAAAAGAATAAAGGTATTAATGAATTTTTAGTTGCGGGGCAGAGCTTGGGCGGACTTTCTGCTTTGTATGCAGGTGTTACTTTTCCTGAGTATTTTTCTAAAGTGATCAGTCTTTCTGGTTCTTTTTGGTGGCCCGATACCGGTTTTATTATGGATCCTGATGCACCAACTTCGTTGAATTTTGTGCCGGAAAATAGCCTTGCAGAGCAAATTGCGCAAGAGCAAGTCGATGTTTCTCATCTGAAAATGTATCAAAATGTTGGGACAAGGGAAAAGGATATGTGTCGTTATAATGACGCAACCTATCAGGCGTTAACGAAAAAGGGCGCGAATGTGCGTTTTGAACTATTTTGTGGCGGACATGATTGGCTGTCTTGGCGTTCTGGCTTAGTAAATGGGCTATTGCACTTAATACCAGCAAGCCGTGAATAAAAAAAGATGATTTGGTTCATCGTAGAGGTATGTATCAATCAATGATTTTTTTGTTTTTTTGCTATTCCATAGAAATTAACCTAGGTTAATTTCTTCTTTTTTTTTCTCCTGTAATCTTGGCGGTATTCCACATCTGTTGATTATTAAAGAGAGTGTCGTATGTCGTTGTCATCTAGTTTACAAAATTACTTATCTGATCTTGGTTTGGTTGCACCAGAACAACCAAATATTGAGTTTGTTAAGGCGTTACAGACCGCGCATGTTGCTCGTTACAGCTTTAATAGCTTGGCAGTAGTGATGGGTGAGGAAGTCTCACTCGACATAGAATCTATCAGTCAAAAAATAGTCACGCGTGGTTTAGGGGGATATTGTTTTGAACATAATAAGCTGACGTTTGAGCTAT
>CAXBGJ010000114.1:0-10386 GCA_963975045.1 uncultured Marinomonas sp.
TACCGATAATCACGGCAAACTGCACATGAGTAAGAGAAAACTTACTGGCAATATAGGGCTGAACTTTAGGTAAAAAGTAAAAGAAAATGGCCACAGCGATTAAGATAATAGGTATCGCTTTTAGTAACAGGCTACTGTCTAGATAAGAAACTAATAGCGTCCCTAAGATGGCGCCGATTGCCGTCATTGCAATGGGTAGCCACATATCCGAAAGTGTCACTTGGCCTTTTTTAATAAAGTGGTAAGACGCGGAGACTGTGCCTGCACAGCCTTGTAATTTATTGGTCGCCAGTGCCTCCGCTGGAGACAACCCTGCTGCTAATAGGACGGGGACGGTAATTAGGCCGCCGCCGCCTGCAATCGCGTCGATCATTCCGGCAACAAACGCGGCCCCAAAGAGTGCAAGATAAACCCAAAGAGAAATATCAAAAAATACAAAATCCATTGCGTGTTGTTTCCTATTATAGAGGGAGGTTGGGCGCGTTTTAGTAGACCAAAAAAAGCCCATCTAAACAATCGTTTAGATGGGCTAATGAGTAGGAATATTAGAATTTGTTACCGATGATATTACACTTTCGTTTGTATATAGCTCTCAAGGGCAGTCACTTGATCTGAGGTCAGTTCAAGCCCCAGTTTAGTACGGCGCCATAGAATGTCTTCGGCCGAACGTGCCCACTCATGGTTTATCAAATAATCGACTTCCACTTGATAGAGCTGATTGCCAAAGTGTTGCCCAAGCTCGTCCTCGGCGTTTACTTTATCCAGCAAAGTATGAGTTAGTGTGCCATAGCTGTTAGCAAAACGACGAGCAAGGTTAGCGCCAATGAAAGGGTAATCTTGTTGAAGTTTCATGGCGAAAGCATCCAATGACATCTCTAAATCACCACCGGGTAGTGGTTTACTGTCTGTCCAAGCTTCACCAAGGTTATCGAAATAAGGCGTAAGTTTAGTCATCGCTGATAGCGCCAGTTTACGATAGGTGGTGATTTTGCCACCAAAAATACTCAGCAATGGTGCTTTGTGATTTTTGTCGTCTAGATGCAGTGTGTAATCTCGTGTCACAGCGGATGGATCAGAAGATTCGTCTTCTAACAAAGGACGAACACCGGAATAGCTCCAGACAACATCGGCTGGAGAGAGTGTTTTTTTGAAGTGATCGTTCGCAACTTTTAAAATGTACTGGGTTTCTTCTTCGGAAATCGCCACATCGTTAGGGTTGCCCTTGTACTCAACATCGGTTGTACCTAGTAGCGTGTAGTGTTCACGATAAGGAATTGCAAAAACGATACGTTTGTCCGTGTTTTGCATAATAAATGCATTAGAGTGCTGATATAGCTTCGGCACTACGATATGGCTTCCCTTGATCATGCGAATACCATATGGGGCTTTTTGCTCCAGTTTGGTTTCGATAAATGATGATACCCAAGGCCCTGCGGCGTTTACTAACGCTTTGGCTGTTACCTTGTGGGTTTCTTTCGTTATCTGATCTTCTAGGCTTATATGCCATTGATTGTCGACACGCTTTGCTGACGTGCAGCGAGTGCGAGCAAAAATAGAGGCACCATTTTGTTGTGCGCTAAGAGCATTGATCACAACTAAGCGAGCATCATCTACCCAGCAATCTGAGTACTCAAAGCCTTGCGTTATATCGTCTTTTAGCGGGCTGTCAGTGCCGTATTTTACGCCTTTTGAGCCTAGTAGAGTGTCTCGTTTCCCTAAGTTGTCGTAGAGAAACAAGCCGATGCGTATTAGCCAAGCTGGGCGTAAATGAGGTCTATGTGGCATTTGAAAGCGCATGGGCGTGACTAAGTGAGGCGCTATTTTTAACAGTACTTCACGTTCTGTTAACGCTTCTTTCACAAGGCGAAATTCGTAGTGTTCCAAATAACGTAAGCCGCCATGAATCAACTTACTGCTTGACGATGAGGTGGCGTGAGCCAAATCTCCCATTTCACAAAGGCCAACATTTAAGCCTCGTCCTGCCGCGTCAGCGGCGATTCCGGTGCCGTTAATGCCGCCGCCAACAACAAATAGGTCAAAATGGGAGTGATTCATGCAAAGCCTCACGATTGAAATGCGAATTTGTATGTTCGAAAATGAACATTTGCGTTCGATATTAAACCTCTATGTGTCTCATGACAATATCGGTTTGAAATATTTTGGTGAGTATTTGATTTTTTAATGAAAAAAACGGCAGGGGCAAACTTCAATTAAGCGGTGAGTGCTGTGCCCAAGGGTTACTTGGGCGTACAAAGCTCTAATCGTACTTTGTGTTCTTTCATCATGTTAATGATGGCTTTTGGCGGTTGTTCGTCGGTAAACAGTCTGTCGACCTGAGAGATATTGCCTAAGCGGACAACGGCGTTACGGCCGAATTTAGCGCTGTCAGCGGCAAGGAAAACCGTACGAGAGTTATTGATAATACTTTGTGCAACGCGAACTTCTTGATAATCGTAATCCAAAAGTGAGCCGTCATTTGGGTCTATACCGCTGATGCCTATAATGCCGAAGTCCACTCGGAATTGATTGATGAAGTCGATGGTGGCCTCACCCATAACACCGCCGTCACGCGAGCGAACAGTCCCGCCAGCAATGATAACGGTGAAGTCTTCTTTTGCGCTCAAGATAGCGGCAACGTTTAGATTATTAGTAATAATTTGTAGGCCTTGGTGGTTCAATAATTCTCGCGCAACCGTTTCGGTTGTTGTGCCTATATTGATAAACAGGGAGGCATGGTTGGGAATTTCAGCGGCAATTTTTTTAGCAATTTGTTCTTTTGCTGGAAGCTGTAATATTTGCCTGGTTGCATAAGCCACGTTGGTGGTACTGGAATCGTAACTGGCGCCACCATGATGTCGGCGTATTTTATCCGCTTTAGCCAACTCATTGATATCTCTGCGAATGGTTTGTGGTGTGACGGTAAATTGGCTGGCCAATTCATCAATTGTGACATAGCCCTTTTCTTTTACTATGGCGACAATATTGTCTTGGCGAGAGAGTTGACCCATATTGTTTTATTCTCCTGAAAAAGGTTACTACTTGCTAAATGTGTATACATTGGTTTTTAATATGGAATATTCGTATTTGAATATTCATGTTCAAAAAACAAAACAACAATTAAGTCGCCCGATTTTTGAGTGGCTGTGACTTCAAAGAGAATTCACTATGACGCATTATATTCTTGCTATCGATCAAGGTACTACCAGTTCTCGAGCTATTTTATTTGACGAAAAGGGCACCCGTGTCGGTCAATCTCAGCAAGAGTTCCCGCAAATCTTTCCGGATGACGGTTGGGTTGAGCATGATCCGGAAGATATTTGGTCATCTACCTTAGCTGTTTGTCGATCCGTTCTTAAGGATACAGGGATCGATGCGCAAGCGATAGCAACCATAGGTATAACAAATCAGCGTGAAACGACCATTCTATGGGACACGGAGACGGGTAAACCGGTATATAACGCGATTGTGTGGCAAGACCGCCGAACCAGTGAATTCTGCCAATCCTTAAGCGATCAGGGGTTGGGTGAAAAGGTTCAAGAGAAAACAGGACTGTTAATAGACCCTTATTTTTCAGCCACCAAAATTCGTTGGATTTTAGACAACGTCGAAGGGGCTCGAGAAAAAGCGCAGGCGGGTCGTTTGGCTTTTGGCACGGTTGACAGCTTTTTGTTATGGCGATTAACCAAGGGTAAGTCTCATAAAACCGACGCGACCAATGCTGCGCGTACGATGGCGTTTAATATTCATACGCAAGAGTGGGATGATGAACTGATTCAGATTCTTGGTATAGGGGAGGTTATTTTTCCTGAAGTGATGGATTGCAGCGCTGATTTTGGTGTCATCGATGCGTCTTGGTTAGGGGCTGAAATTCCGGTGAATGGTATTGCTGGTGACCAACAAGCGGCGTTGGTTGGACAAGCTTGTTTTACCCCCGGCATGGTGAAAAGCACCTATGGTACTGGCTGCTTCTTGATTCTGAATACGGGTGATAAGGCAATTCGATCAGAGCATAAGCTGCTGACAACGGTTGGTTATCGTTTAAATGGCAAAGTCACTTACGCTTTAGAAGGCAGTATTTTTGTGGCTGGCGCCGCTATTCAATGGTTGCGTGATGGGTTGAAGCTTTTTGCCGATGCTAAAGAAACACAGAGCTTGGCAAAGAAAGCTTTGAATGATGATTCGGTTTATCTTGTGCCTGCCTTTACTGGTTTGGGTGCGCCGTATTGGGACCCAGATGCACGTGGTGCCATGATAGGGCTAACTCGTGACACAAGTGTCGAAGACATCGTGAGTGCGGGTTTGCGCTCTGTGTGTTATCAAACGAGAGATCTTGTGGGTGCGATGGCGCAAGATGGCGCGACATTTAGTTCTTTACGTGTTGATGGTGGAATGGTAATAAATGATGTGATGGTGCAATTCTTAAGTGATTTATTAGAAATTACGGTAGAGCGCCCTTGCGTAACGGAAACAACCGCACTTGGAGCGGCATTTTTGGCCGGTTTGCATGTTGGTATTTATCAATCTTTAGATGATGTTGTTAGATTGTGGAAAGCGGATAAAAGCTTTGAACCGACAATGGAAAAAGGTACAGGAGATAAATTGTATCAAGGTTGGCAAAAAGCGGTAGACCGTGTTCGTACGCGAAACTAAGCTTTTACGATTTGATACATGTCATGGCTTGTACGATATGGCAATTGTGTCTCATTTTAAGAGTAAACGTTTTTAAAAGGGTTTAGAGAATGTCAAAGCAGTTTACTGAAATACAAGAAGACGACTTTATGAAGTTTGGTGGTGAACGCCCAAGCTATTTAGCCATAGAAGATGCGCTAATGAAGTTAGGTGGACACGGTGTGGGTGGTAACAATTTCAAAAATGAAATGGTGAAATTGGCCGGCTGGACTGGTGGTGCGTTAACGACCTACGCGCAACGTGCAAGGGTTGCACAAGCTGCGTTTAATCGAATTCGTGAGGTGCTGCCAAAGGTGACATCGCCGGATGAATTGAGAGTATTGTTGAAGAGTTTGAAATAAATATGTCGGTTAACAATGATAAAAAAGGGCAACGTTGAGTTGCCCTTTTTTATGTTATTCCGCGTCTGCGATGGCTCTAACACCGTATTCTTCGTCAAGGATACGACCGATAACATTATTTCCAGCAAGATGGTGGGCGTATTGCATATGCAAGCATCGTACTTGATCCCAGTTTGCTATACCGCCAATGCCTAGTTTATCAAAGAGGTGCGTAAAGCCTTTTGCCTCAATGATGGCTTTGTGCTCATCACTCATGACTTCCCAGCGTCTTGCAATATAATCGCGATGGGAGGCGTGATGTGCTTCTCTTAGTTCTTCATCTTCTTTAATGCGCTGTTCTAGTTCTTTTACGACGCCACTGCTTTCTATTTTAGCCAACGCTTTGTCTATGGCTTTGCTGGAAAGCCAGTAAAGCGTAGGGAAAGGTTGATCAAATACCCATGTTTCCATTTCTAAGACTTGCGGTGTTCCATTAGGCGAATAATGAGCAACCGCATTGATTCCGTTGGGTGTGCGTTTGAGCTGTGCTGTGATGATGTCGATATCACGTTGAGAAAGTTTTGTTGTCATTGTAGGGTCTTATTAAATGCTGAATGCAGGAAAGCTGGCGGCAAATTTTTGTATCCATTCGGCAGCAGCTTCATTGTAGTTAAGTCTTCGCCCCTGAATTTTTGCTTGGCGTCGATAGTGCTCTATCTGAGAGAGTTGTTCGATCATACGAACACAATAGCATTCTTCGTTGGTGGGGAATTCAATGGCAATACGATAGCCGTCTTTTTCTTTGTTGCACCAAACCACACGGCCAGAAACACAGAAATTTGGATCTATTTCTTCCAGTGTGATTCTTACTGAGCGCCCATTATCAAATGGGCGGAGGGCAACATAGGTGATACCGACAAACCCAGCTCTTTCTTCATTAATTGGAGGAAAGGGCTGATCTTCTATTAGCGTAATGTCTAACGGAAGGTCTCTCGGATGTAAAACAAATTCCATCGCAACAAGCCAGCTACTATTTCAGATATTCATGTTATCGGCCAAGGAGGCAGAGTGTTTAAAAAAGAATGCGAATTGTACGCTTTTTACCCTGCCTGTACAGATCAATTTTAAGATGTCAAAGCCCTAAATCATAACTTCTACTTATATGAAAATGACCGCTGTGTCTCGCTTTGCGCCCATTACTGTTTGGTGTGTTTAATTAGCTTAGATCAGTTTGTCTGTTGTTGACAAAGTCTGCCCAATTCTTTTAGTGCAGCATCGGTTTTATTGTCCCAGTTTAGTGCGTAATTCAATCTGAAATGATGGCTAAACTGCGCGGTTAAACTGAACGCTAATCCTGGAAGTAAGCCAATGTTGCTCTCTAGTGCTTGGGAATGAAGCGTCATAGCATCGACGGTGTTGGGTAAAGTGACCCACAGTAAAAACCCCCCTTTAGGCGTCGAGGTTTGGGTGCCTGTTGGAAAGTGCTCTAAAATTAATGCTTGGCAGCGGGCTAAGTTATCTTGGTACGCCAATCGAGTTTTTCGTAAATGACGATCGTATGCACCGTTTTCTAAAAAATTGGCGATGGCGGTTTGCGTCAATGTCGGAATCGCTAAAGATTGCACATAAGCATAATGTTCAATCTGTGTTTGAAATCGTCCGCCGACAATCCAGCCTACGCGAAACCCAGGTGCGATACTTTTGGAAAAAGAACTGCAATAAATAACAGTGTTAAGTTTGTCGTCTGCCTTGAGGGATCGCTCGCGCTTGTCCTTGTAGCTGAGTTCGCCATACACGTCATCTTCAATGAGTGTGAAGTTATGTTGTACGGATTGACCGATAATACGTTGTCTTGCTTGGTGGCTGAGTGTGGCGCCAATTGGATTTTGATTATTTGGTGTGACAATACAGGCTTTAATATCCCACGTCGTGGCGGCATTTTCTAATAAATCTAAATCTATGCCGTCTTCAGCCGAACAGGGGATTTCGATGGCTTTCAAGTTGAGTATTTCGATGGCTTGTAAGACGCCATGATAAGCAGGGCTTTCTATGGCGATGGTGTCACCAGCCTTGGCAACAGCTTGTAATGACAGCATTAAGGCATTTTGACAGCCTAGTGTGATGGTGATGTCATCGGGTTGTAGTTGACAGCCGCTGTCTAGCATTCGGATGGCTATTTGACGGCGTAAGCTCAATGAGCCGGGCGTAAACTCGTAAGCCGCACAGATTTCTGGCTCTAAACGCATAAGTCGACCAACAGAGCGTTGTAGTTGTCGTATCGGTAGGAATTGGCTTTTTGGAATAGCCGCACCAAATTGAATGATATTGTCGTCTTGTGATGCGTGCAGCAAACGCCTTAAAAGCGCATGAATGGTGCCATCATTCTGAGTCGGTTCAATTTTTGCTGATTCGGTTGGCTGTAGCTGATTTTCTTGGACGAAATAGCCTTTTTGCGGACGTGCTTTAATGACACCTCTGTCTTCTAACAAACTATAGGCTTGTAGCACTGTGGCAACACTGACTTCCATTTGTTTGCTGGATTTTCGAACTGATGGAATCTTTGCGCCTGGTAAGAAAATACCTTCATGAACTTGGTGTTCAATTTGGTTGGCGATTTTTTCGTATAAGGGGCAATCCATAAAGCGCAATTCGAATTCATAAAAGAGAGGGTCAATCTACCAGATTGGTGGATTGAAAGAAATCTATGCGGATCAGCAGGGCGACGTTTATAGATCACACTTAATGCCATTTGACGTTGATGATGCATCATTGATTGTAAAAAAAGTGTTATTGTTTTCCTGTATGATTGGTTAGTTTTCAGTAAATGTGAGTGTCTTTCAATAGAATGGGGACATAAAGAGCTTAGAGTAGAGATTAATTTAGAGGTCGATTATGTCGTTGTCCGTTATTCAAAGGATTTTACTTGGTTTTAGTATTCTATTGCTGCTTTTATTAATGATTGCTGCGTCGGGTTTTGTCGGCATTAATAAAATCGAGGATCGACTGAAGATTGTTACGGGAAAAGTAGCCACCCTGTCGTCTACTAGTAATGCCTTAAAAGACGATTTGAGTTTAGCTAATGCCGCCGTTTTACAGTATTTACTGAGTAAAAAGCCCGATTCGTTAGAAAATTTATCTGAGCGCTTTTCACTGCATAAACAAGAGTTTAGTGAGGTATCTAAGCAACTGTCTGTTCAGCTTCAAGACCTTCCTGAAATGAATCAAGCATTGGTAAATATCAACGCAGAAGTTGAACGTTTTTTTGGTTATACCGATACCGCCTTTTCTAACCACAAAAAAATGCTAGAGCTACAAGCGGTAGTACCAGATGAAAAACTGGATTTGAAAGATGCGATCAATTTTACGTCTGAAGATTTGGGCATGTTAGAGACGGATGGCGATACGTCTGAAGTTCAATTTGCTGCGTCCTATATGCAAAGCCAAATACAAAGCCTACAAGTGTCAGTGAATGATTATTTTGATGTGCGTAGCTTGGACAAGATGCTGGCATTTCGCGATGAAATGGCATCGATAATTACGAGTTTGAAGGATAAAGAGTCGTATTTAAACGATGACAACATCAATGATCTGGTTAGTGAAATTGAGATAGGCGTAGCATCAGATGGCGGTGTGGTAGCGAAACAATATGAAAGTGCTCGTTTACTTCAAGAGTCTGAAACCTTGGCTAAGCAGTTGTCAGACAGCATGGAGATCGTCAATACATCAGTACAGGAGTTATTGTCCGCGACAAAACAAATGGGTGAGGAGGCAAAAGCCGAAGCGAGCGACGCAGCGACGTTGTCGACGCTTATTATTGGAATCGTGCTTGTGGTATCGATTGTGATTGCTGTGCTGGTGGCTTTGTGGGTTAGCCGAAGTATTCGCCTGCCATTAAAAGAAGTAATGACTGTCTTGGGGAAAATATCGGACGGTGATTTCACTCAGCGTAGTAAGGTTCAAACCAAAGATGAGTTTGGCGAGTTATCGAGTTGGGTCAATGGACTGGTTGCTAAACTACAAAGCGTGATGGCTGAAATAGATCAAGTCTCTAATAATGTGGCTGAATCTGCCGTCAGTAATGTTCGCTTAGCAGAAAACTCTAAACGATTGATGAAAGCGCAGAATGACAAAACGACGGAAGTGGCATCATCTATGTCTGAAATGGTTTCAGCAGTAGATCAAGTTGCGAAAAGTTCAGAGGTTATTTTGCACCAAATTCAATCGGTTGACCAAAGAGCCAATCAGAACCGTGCTTTGATGGACTCAAATATTCAGAAAATGGAGCTCCTTCTTGCAAAAATTGAAGAGTCTACCGCGGTAGTTAATCAGCTTGATGAGCACTCTAAGAACATCGATCGTATCTTGGATGTGATTCAAGCAATCGCAGAGCAAACAAATCTATTGGCATTAAATGCGGCCATTGAAGCGGCGCGCGCCGGTGAACAAGGCCGAGGGTTCTCTGTGGTGGCCGATGAGGTTCGTACCCTAGCAACTCGCACACACAGTTCCACCGAAGAAATACAACGCGTTATCGTTCAGTTACAACAAGGCGTGACGAAAACGGTTGGCAGTATGGAAGACAGTCGTAAGAGTGCTAATGAGAGTGTTGAAGAGGCTCGTACAGTTGGATTATCGTTAGCTGAATTGCAAAGTAGCATGGCAGAGATTCGTGATTTGAGTACGCAAATAGCGGCAGCGGCTGAAGAGCAGTCTGCGGTTTCGCAAGAGATTAAGCTGAATGTGCTTGAAATTTCTGATATGTCTGAACAAGCGGCATTGGGTTCGGATCAAAGTGAGAGCGACAGTGAAGGATTGTCAAAGTTAGCGTCGCATCAGAAACATCTACTTAGCCAATTTAAGATTGTTTGATGGTTTTTCTAAGATAGATTGCGTTAATATTAGTGCAACTTAATTCTTGGGAGATAAAGTCTATGTCGATTCTTGTTGGTGATATGTTGCCTCATGGTACGTTTCAAGTCATGGGAGAAGAAGGCCCTGAAACGATAGATGTGACTGAGTTTTTCTCAGGAAAAACTGTGTTGATGTTTGCCGTACCAGGTGCTTTCACACCAACTTGTAGTGCCAGTCATTTACCTGGTTTTGTTGTTCATTCTGATGTCCTGAAAGAAAAAGGCATTGACGATATTATCTGTCTTTCCGTGAATGATGTCTTTGTGATGCATGCATGGGGTCAAGCAAATAACGCAGAAAACCTAATAATCGCGTCTGATGGTCTGGCTGAACTGACTTGTTCTATGGGTTTAGAACTGGATATCTCTGCTGCCAAAATGGGGATTCGTAGTCGCCGTTACGCCATGCTAGTGTCAAATGGCATTGTGCAACAGTTATGGCTAGATGAGCCAGGCGAATACAAAGT
>CAXBGJ010000115.1:0-10297 GCA_963975045.1 uncultured Marinomonas sp.
TGCCACTAATCCCATTTTAAGCGTACGTAAACGCATGGTGTCGTCTCCTAAAGGAAAATGATTGAAGATATCTTTTTAAAAGATCTTCCTTAAACCACCGCTCTTGCGGCTGGATTCGTGAATTCTAGCATACTCACCGTAAGGATAAATTGAATGATATTACCAAGTGCGCACGTTTTTTGCTTGGGAGGAAAGATATCAATACAAAAAACGCTTATTATTTCGACAGTTTGTATCTCCCCACCGTCACGTTGCTTTGTTATATTATCTTCAATGGCCATGTTGGGATGGGTAAGATGAAGACGATTGGAATGTTAGGGGGAATGAGCTGGGAATCAACGGCGAGTTATTACAAATCTCTCAATGAAGGTGTAAAAGCGGAGCTTGGCGGCTTACATTCTGCGAAGATATTTTTGTACAGCGTCGACTTCGATGAAATTGAAAAGCTACAGCATCAGGGTAAGTGGGCTGAAACAGCGACCATTCTATCCAACGCGGCAAAATCTTTAGAACAGGCAGGCGCTGATTTTTTAATGATTTGCACTAACACCATGCACAAAGTCGCCCCAGACATTGAAGCAAACATCGATATTCCGATCTTGCATATTGCCGATGCTACCGCTCAAAACTTGATTCTAGATGGCATTACTAAAGTGGGATTGCTTGGAACCCGCTTTACAATGGAGCAAGATTTTTATAAAGGTCGGCTGGTAGAAAAATTTGGCATAGAGGTTATCGTGCCAAACAAAGGTGATCAAACTATTGTGCACGACATTATTTATAATGAACTTTGCCAAGGGATAATACTTCCGCAATCGAAGGCGAGTTACTTAAATATTATAAAGAAGCTTTATGGGCAAGGCGTTCAAGCGGTTATCTTAGGGTGTACAGAAATTGCTTTGCTCGTAAAGCAAAACGACACAAAAATTCCTTTGTACGACACGACAGACATCCATGCACAGCATGGTGTTAAATTGGCGTTATCTTAAATTGTAGACATTACTTTTGAAAACATGGAGGTATGATGATGCTAATGTTTTATTTAGGTTTGGCGATTATTGGTACGATTGTGCCATACGCGGCTTTTATTCCTTGGCTTCTTCAAAATGGCGTAGACATTACACAGTTTTTTATTGAAGTGATTGCGAATCCTATTAGCCTCTTTGCATGGCTGGATGTGATTATAGCAGCGGTCGCGCTATTGGGATTTATTGTACACGACGGAGAAAAACACCAAGTGAAGTGGCGGTTTGTGGCGATAGCCGGAACATTGAGTGTCGGCGTATCGTGTGGGTTGCCTTTGTATCTTTACTTTCGCGAAAAGCAGCGCTGCGTAAAAAGTATTTAATCCGCTATTTTTGAGTACAGTTTAAGAGGACTCACGTTATGGCCAGTGGTTGGGCGCAAGATGGTGCAGTACAAGATCAAATAGACGCGACAGTTGATTCTGAAGTGGAACGCGCGAAAAACAGCATGCCGAAAGGCGAAAGCCTGACTCATTGCGAAGAATGTGACGGCGTCATTCCTGAACCTAGACGCAAGGCCATTGCTGGCGTGCGTTTGTGTATTCAGTGTCAGTCCGAGGCGGAAAAGAAAGGTCGAACGGCGTTGTACAATCGAGCGGGAAGCAAAGACAGTCAACTACGATAACCCTTTTTAGATGAATAACGACCTTATTTTTTTCCTGTTTTATTAATCTACGTAGGATAGCGTTCCGCACCCTTGATGTCTTTTTCATCGAATTTTCCCTGCTTGATCTTCTCCAATATGGTAAAGTTTCGCCTATCTAAAAGAGTGTTTATGACAACGAGTCTAGCACTCTGTTTCTTTCAGAATATATTAAGGATGAGGTTGTGGCAGACACTTACTCAACAGAGGTTAATAAGTTAGAGAAACTTCGCGCGGCTTGGTTACCGGCGGTTGAGTTTCTTTTTGGCGAAGCCGTTGCAGAGGCTAAGTTTGATGGTTTTGAAGTACGTGATGACATCACTAAGCCAAGCATGATCTTTGCCTACGTAGACGAGCCGTACCGCTACACAATTCAGATGCCGGTCAGGGTCTTCACGAATGATGTGATGTTACTGGCCGATGTGATTCAGGAAATGGTACGAGGCTTGTTTCCAGTCGGCACGCAAGACACTAAAATATCTGCACTTTGTGAAGGTGCTGCGGTGTTTGGTGCGATTACGGCGATCAAACAAGTGTTTGGCGAAGAGACGGTCGACTCTTATTTGAACGCATTGAAAGAGCAAGCGTTCCCTTTTTATGATGCGTTTTCATATGTCGCGGTGTTGTTAGCGGAAGACCCACAGGCGATCAAGAAGCTACGTGGTGTGCAGCCTTTCTTGTACAAGATTGAAAGAGCAGACTTCGAGACAGCAAAAGTAGAAATTGATCGAAAAATCAAAGACATTCTTTTGTTATCGTTTCGTGCGTAATAGGTAGAATCGTTATTAAGGTTATAAAAAAGGTCGCATTCATTCGCGGCCTTTTTTATTTGCTTTAAACCTCGGATTAAATTCTCGTTCTCAACACCCCCGCCCCGTTTGACTTAGCTGACGAGAGACTTTAATGCCCATGTTATTTATAACGCATAGTATTGACAGGATTATCAGATGGCGTGAATAGGCGCGGGTTTCTATTGTTTTGATTATTGTATTGTAAGGCGGTTTATCGGGGAAGTGTCACCGCCCAACACACTGTGCTGGGCGGATAAACGTATGACTATGGTTGCAGTTCGTGTAGCTCTTCACTGAACCATATTTTGCGTTTGAAGCGAGGGTTTTTCGATGACATATCGATTTTATAAGGGTTAGCTTCGTGATTTTGGGGTAAGTCGAGTATGTTACAAAGCTCTTGTGCGAGCCATTTTTCTACTTTTAGTACCACCATTTTCTTACGCAAACGACCTTGTTCATCACGGTTTAATATAGTGGGCAGCGTATTCAACGTTAGAATTTCGCCCAGTGCAGGGTGCGCCATGCGTTCACGGCCTTCATCACTGGCATAAAAATGCGATACGGCAAACACCATGCGTTGAGGGTTGATCTGCTTTAAAAATTGACAAGATTTAACCACAGTAGAACCTGTGCGGACCATGTCGTCGAATAATACAATACTGGCGCCGTCTAAACCGTCGAATGTATGCTCACTTTCTTTGTGCAGAGTAATTTCGACTTTACGCTCATCAGTGCGCTCTTTATCGAGCATGATGAACTTAGCCTTACTTAGACCAAGAGTGTTGTACATTTCTTTAACAAAATCGCGTGCGCCTTTGTCTGGAGCACACAGCACCAAACCTTCACCGTCTTTGCCGTAGTGTAAAATATCGGAATTCAATAAATAGTGTGCGTATATTTCATAAGGGATTAAATTGTGAAAATCGCCTTCAAATACTTCGCTAAAGATTTTTTGTACGGATTCGGAGTGATTGTGAATCGTCATCACCGTATCCACGCCAGATAACTTCAACATTTGGGCGTAAAGTTTGGCGGTAAAAGGTTGGCCGTCGAATTTTTTAATGTCTTTGATATCACGGTCAAAACTGGTTTCACCTAAGCCGTGATGAGGGCCACGATCTTGAGCGCTATAGAATAAATCGGGTTCAACTAGAATAACGCGTGTCGCCCCATTTTCTTTTGCGGCGCGGGCTATAATAAAGTTCGACATAGCAAGCTCTTGGCGGCTTTTTACATGACTGCCTGTACTGACAATAATGACAGACTTACCCTTTAGCTTACGGCCAATGTTATCGAAATCTGCTTCGTCGGAAATAAATCGAGGACAAAATTCAGAGTTCATGAATTGCTTCATACTGATTAAATCAGCGATGTCATCGTACTGGCCCATTGCATAAGCGACATCGATAGCAAATGGATTATCGGAAGAGTTACTAACAACTACGACATTAGTTGACTGACTGGTCGACAAAGTCATTAAAGATCCTTAACGAAGGGGTAGGGGATTTGGGCAGATTTTAATACGTGTAGATTTATTTCGATAGGGCTGATTGCGGATAAATGGTAATTTCCTGTCAAAGCCGTGTTGCTAGGATTTTTTTAATAAAAGAATCCGCTCTTGGTGGGACGGTTGGATGACCTCTTTCGAGCTTAGAAAGGCAATGAAAACAAATTGTTCTTTTGGTGCGCTTTAAAATCAGTGTTTAGAATTGAAACGTAAAATTGGCAATAGCCGCAGTCATTGGCGACGGTCAGCTGAGTCTATCAACCGATGAGATACCTTTTGCAATACGGTATTTTTTCCGAATACCATTTAAATGCCTCCGAAACGCTTTGGTTCATCGGCATCCCAAGACATGGCTTCCCTCACTCATTTCCTCCCAATAAACCAACTACCGAGCTTCGCATTGCTGATAGCAACTTGGTGTTCTTGGGCAAACGGCACCGCGAGAACAAATCAGTCTGGCGTCGTTGTCTATGCCACGTTCTACCCAATTAATATTAAGTATCTTCGCCACGCTCATCAGGTCTTTTTTGATGTTTTTTGGAATATGAGACGAGCCACCGCCAGTGACGCAGGCTTGCTTTAAATCGTCTGCGATGGAAATGGCGTCTTTACCCTGCGCGTTTATTGCAGGGTTGAGGTCGATACCAGAGCAAAGTACGTGGCTGTTGCCGGCAAGGTCTTGCACCTTCACCGATTCACAAGCGTAAATGCGCGGTTCGTTACCGACATTAAGGATAGATATTTGCGCGGACGATCCAGTGCTCGGTTCGCTAATTTTTCTAAACACCGCCCAATGTTGGCAAGGATCTTCCACCATGCTCATGTTTCCCCAAGGTAATGGAATGCCATTTCCTCGGTACACGGCTTTGAGTTTGCCTGGTGCGTAAGCGTCGAAATAATGCCAATGAGGATAAGGCGAAGCGGCGGTCATACGGCGCATGGCAACGGATTCTGAAACGCCAGCCAATTGCGCTGTGTTGATCTCGTAACCATTGCGATCCAGCATTTGTCGAAACGGCACTTTAGGGCAAAGCAACGCACCGGCAAAGAAGCTGCATTCAAAATCCCGCCATGCATGCAAAATATCTTGAGCGTCCATTCCTGAGGATTGCATCTTCGAGTTCTGAGCTTGCAGTGGCGAAATCTCATTGCGTCCTGTTACTAAGACATTTTTCATGCCGTCTTTGTCGTGCAACACGGCATGGCCAATGTGCACCGCGAGGTTGTATTTCAAACGCTGCGGTTGGGATTTCATGATCTGATTAATGTAAATCGTGTTTGGTGGATCAAAGAAAGAGGTGACGACATGGCTTTCGTCAATGCCCATGCTTTCCAAAACGGATAAAGGCGTCTTACGAAACCATTTGATCTGCAAGCCCATTTGTTTGGTGATGGCGATAATTTCGTCAAGACTTAATGGCAAGCGCTTAAGGCCAACGTCTTCTGCCGCTCGTTCTAAATCGGGAAAATGGTTTTGGTTATGTTCCTGATGGGCGCGGATGAGCAGGTGGGCGAACTGTCGGCCACTGGTGCCTGTTTGAGAAAGCATTTCTGGAATGGCGATCTGCAGTATTTCTTTGGAGAATAAAAAATTTGGTTCTAATGCCATGCCGCTGATGCCACCACCAGAACCTTTCGATGGCGTAATGGCGTCTTCTTCGGGAATATCATCCAAAAACCACTCGACATTTTTTTGAAAAACGTTGGCAATAACCTCCAAAACGTCTTCACTGGGAATGCGTTTTCCCCTTTCTATCATCGACAAATAAGACACAGACGGCGCAGATTCTGCGTCGATTTTTATGCATCTTGCAGATAAGTCTTCCATCGTCAAACGGTTACGTTTACGTAGGTTGCGGATTTTTGTACCCAAAAAATGGGCTTTGCGATTTAGGCTATTTTTATTTTTCATTTTTGTAAAATTTACACTGTGTAATTCTTATTGTGAAATTTTATCTTAGTTGCGCATAGACTATAAATCAAGCAAGCGGGAACGGTTTTCTCAGCGGCTAATTGGATAAAGATAAGAATAAAGCTCACTAAAGAAGGAAAGCGAGATGAATATGCCCTTACCTAAAAATAACAGTCTGATCCACACAGGGTTTTGCAACTTCATCAATGAAGAAGTGCTTCCCTTTCATACCATAGAGCCAACAAAATTTTGGCAAGATTTAGAACAATTAATTTCTGATTTAGCGCCGATTAACCGTCAATTATTAACGACTCGCGATGTTATGCAGCAGCAGATTGACCAATGGCACCTTGCTCAAAAAGGTCAGCCAATGGACATTCAAGCGTATGAGGATTTTTTACGTGAGATAGGTTACTTGGTAGAAGAGGGAGACGATTTCACCATCACGACGGATAACGTGGACGATGAAATTGCGACGCTTGCAGGACCGCAATTAGTCGTACCTGTTAAAAATGCACGTTTTGCATTAAATGCCGCGAATGCTCGTTGGGGCAGTTTGTATGACGCCTTTTATGGCACCGATGTGATTGAAAAAACCACTGGCTTGGAAACCAATAAAGGCTATAACGCTGCGCGTGGTGAACAGGTGATTGCTAAAGCCAAAGCCTTTTTGGATGACGTATTTCCTCTTGAAAGTGGTTCTCATAAAGACGTGAGCAGTTATGTGGTTTATTACCACCATTTACTGGCTTTCTTTGACGATGGAAGCCAAACCGGTTTGAAACAACCTTCTCAGCTGGTGGCAGTTAATGGTCAGCGCAGCGACCCTGAAGCGGTCTTATTGAAGAATAACGGCTTGCATGTAGAGATCCATTTTGATCGTAACGGCCAAAATGGCGTGAAAGATAAAGCCAACATTAATGACATTGTTATTGAATCCGCACTTAGCGCCATTATTGACTGCGAAGATTCGGTTGCGGCTGTTGATGCTGAAGACAAGATTGATGTTTACCGCAACTGGTTGGGTTTGATGCAAGGCACGCTAGAAGCCAGCTTCGAGAAAGACGGACAAACGCAGACGCGTCGTATGAACCCTGATCGCTGCTTTACGGATTTGCATAACAAAGAGTACCGCTTGCATGGTCGTTCTCTGTTATTGATTCGCAATGTTGGTCACCTAATGGAATGCGATTTGATGCAGGACGAACTGGGCAACTTTGTGCCAGAAGGCATCATGGATGCGGTGGTAACGGCTTTAATCGGCGCGTTGGATTTACAGCGTAACGAAGGCATACGAAACAGCCGAACCGGCAGTATTTATATTGTTAAACCTAAGATGCATGGACCTGATGAAGTGGCGTTTAGTTGCGAGCTGTTTGGTCGTGTAGAGCAGATGTTGGGCTTGCCAAAAAACACCATCAAGATCGGCATTATGGACGAAGAACGTCGCACGACGTTGAACTTAAAAGAGTGTATTCGTCAGGCTAAATCGCGTGTGTTTTTCATCAATACCGGCTTTTTGGATCGCACAGGTGACGAGATTCATACCAGTATGCAGGCCGGGCCATTTTTACCAAAAGATCAGATTAAAAATCAGCCTTGGATTCAAGCGTATGAAAATCGCAACGTAGACATTGGTTTGCAATGTGGTTTGCCGGGTAAAGCACAGATTGGTAAGGGCATGTGGGCCATGCCAGATGAAATGGCGGCGATGATGGAAGCAAAAATTGCGCATCCAAAAGCAGGCGCTAACACGGCTTGGGTGCCTTCACCTACCGCGGCGACACTGCATGCGTTGCATTACCACCAAATAAATGTGTTTGACGTGCAGGAGCGAATTAAATCACGCCCTAAAGCGAATCTAACGGATTTACTGAGTATACCGATAATTCCTCACAATCTGACCTTGTCGAGTGAAGTGATAGAACGTGAGGTTGAAAACAACGTTCAAGGCTTGTTGGGCTATGTAGTGCGCTGGGTAGAAGCAGGCGTTGGCTGCTCCAAAGTACCAGACATCAATAACGTGGGTTTGATGGAAGATCGCGCCACCTTGCGCATCTCCAGCCAGCATTTGGCAAATTGGTTGCTGCATGGCATTTGCGATAAAGCACAGGTAGATAACGTGATGCAGCGCATGGCGGTAGTTGTTGATGAGCAAAACAAAAACACTGAAGGCTATCGCCCGATGATGTCTCATGAATCAAAGAATACCGGATCATCAAGCCTCGCGTTCAAAGCAGCACAAGACCTGATTTACAAAGGTGTTATTCAACCTAACGGCTACACCGAGCCATTGCTTCATGCTTATCGCGTGCAGATGAAAGAAACGAGTTAAGCGAGCGAATTGAAAGAGTTTAAACATTAGAGCGTTACAAATTGATTAATTTAGACAACCTAAAGAGTGAGAAATGCTATGCAAACTTATAACAATAAAACCCAGCAAGCGAGCAATACCATCAATCAACAAGGCCCAACGTGGGCGGCAATGAACCCTGAGTTTGTGGCTAGAATGCAATTGCAAAACCGCTTTAATACGGGTTTAGACATTGCTAAATACACCGCCAAAATCATGCGCGAAGACATGGCTAGTTACGACAAAGACCCAGCAAATTACACGCAGTCATTGGGTTGCTGGCATGGTTTTATTGGTCAGCAAAAAATGATCTCTATTAAGAAACACTTTGGCACTACTCGCAGTCGTTATTTGTACTTGTCAGGCTGGATGGTCGCAGCGATGCGCTCTGAATTTGGCCCTTTGCCGGACCAGTCTATGCATGAAAAAACCTCAGTGCCAGCCTTGATTGAAGAATTGTATACCTTCTTGAAGCAGGCCGATGCTCGTGAACTACAACATCTATTCAAAGAAATGGACGAAGCAAGAGAAGCAGGTGATCAAGTTCGCGAACAAGCAGCGCAGAATAAAATAGATAACTTTGAAACCCATGTTGTGCCGATTATCGCAGACATTGACGCTGGCTTTGGTAATGAAGAAGCGACGTATTTGTTGGCGAAGAAAATGATTGAAGCGGGCGCGTGTTGTATTCAGATTGAAAACCAAGTGTCCGACGCGAAACAATGTGGTCATCAAGATGGCAAAGTAACCGTGCCTCATGAAGACTTTCTAGCAAAAATTAACGCGGTTCGTTACGCCTTTTTAGAATTGGGTGTAGACGATGGTGTCATCGTTGCGCGTACTGATTCTTTGGGTGCTGGTTTAACGCAGAAAATCCCAGTATCGCAAAGCGCGGGTGATTTGGCAGAGCAATACAATGCTTTTATCGATGGCGAAGAAGTGACGTCGTTAGAACAAATGAAATCCGGCGATATGGCGATCAAACTGGGCGATCGTTTGATCAAGCCCGCTCGCTTGGCGAATGGTTTGGTTCGTTTTAAACCAAATACCGGTGAAGATCGAGTGGTATTGGATTGCATTAACTCGTTACAAAACGGCGCAGACTTACTGTGGATCGAAACGGAAAAGCCACACATAGGTCAGATCGCTTCTATAGTGAATCGTATTCGTGATGTGATGCCAAATGCCAAATTGGTTTATAACAACAGTCCGTCATTTAACTGGACGCTTAACTTCCGTCAGCAAGTGTTTGATGCATGGTTAGCAGAAGGAAAAGACGTTGCTGAGTACCAGCGTGAAAAGTTGATGTCACAAGACTATGACACTACGTCATTGGCGGCCGAAGCGGATGAGCGCATTCGTTGTTTCCAGAAAGACGCCGCGGCGCAAGCGGGTATCTTTCATCATTTGATTACCTTACCGACTTACCATACTGCCGCCTTGTCTACGGATAACTTAGCGAAAGATTACTTTGGTGAAATGGGAATGTTGGGCTACGTGAAAGAAGTCCAACGTAAAGAAATTCGTCAAGGCTTAGCCTGTGTGAAGCACCAAGACATGTCTGGATCAAACATGGGTGATGATCACAAAGAGTATTTTTCTGGAGCGCAAGCGCTTAAAGCGTCAGGTAAAGACAATACAATGAATCAATTCGCGATCTGATTGAACGAATGACAATCTGATTGTATTGATATCAAAGGCCAGCAGTCTTCCCCCTGCTGGCCTTTTTTATTTTTTGAATTCTATATTCGTTAAGAGGTCATCAAACCGTCATGGCTAGTCTTTATCTTATGGTGTAAATGATCAAAGCACGACAGTGCTATCACATTAACAGGGGTAGAAAATGACGGGTAAAATTTGGTTAGTGAGCTTGGTTTCAATCGGTATACTATCGGGATGCGCAAACAATGGAATGACAGAAGCGGCACCTAGTTTTGCGGATAACTTTCCGAAACAGGGGAGTGAATTGCCTTATTCTGTATTGCGTGGAGATCTGATTGACAGCAAAACGAATCAGCCCTTTGAAATTCGTAATGGTGGTTTTGGCTCTGCGATGACGGCGAATC
>CAXBGJ010000116.1:0-10276 GCA_963975045.1 uncultured Marinomonas sp.
AAGCGTCAGTTAAGTGAGAAAATACCATCAGGTTTTATATTACGAGGCAGTTATGTCATACAAGACGAACATTTAATGACATGGGCATATTGTTAGCCGTGATGGTTTTATCTTGATCGTCAGCGTATTTCGGGGCTGAGCAAAAAGTATAAAAAAGGCGAATCAATCATGATTCGCCTTTTTGGTTTGATTGCTTAACACATATTACATACGGTAAGTAGCGCTTAGGCCGATAGTGCGAGATTGGCCAACAGAGGCACGTGAACCACCGTTGATAACATAGATGATGTCTTCATCTGTTAGGTTTTTGATATAACCACTGATTAGGACGTTGCCCATTTCATAATCTATATTAGTATCTAGTAGTGCGTAGTTTCCAACTTTGTAATCAGCTGTATTGTCTAGGTCTGAGTAGTATTCCCCAACATAAGTAACATCTGCGCCAACTGTTAGGTTGTCGCCGATGTATTGAGTGAAACCAACTGAAGCATTCCATTCTGGTGCGTTAGACAGTTCATTACCTTCGTAATTATCATTCTCATCAATTTTTGATTTCATGAAGCCAATTGATTGTCGAATCTCTAGGTTTTCGGTTAGCCATTGTGTGGCTTCAAGCTCGACACCCACGGTGTGTGCTTTATTAACGTTACTAATGCGGCTGTCCGCTACGGCTTGGTAATCATTATAGTTATTGTAGAATAAAGCGGCATTTAACGTTGAGCCGTTATCCAGTGAGGTTTTTGAACTAAGTTCGTAAGCGTATACGGTTTCCGCATCAAAATCGTAGGTTTCAGCTGTTTGAACTTGGCCTTGCCCTGAGCGCCAGCCATCATCGTATCCGATTCCGCCAGAGTTATAACCTTTACGTACCGATAAGCCTACAGTGGTTTGATCTGTTGTTGCGAAGGTGGCACCTAGTTTTGGCAAGAAGAATTGATCTGTTATGTCTTTATTAATATTAACGGTGCCGTTTTTTGAGTAATAACGACTCTGGTCTTCGTATTGAAAGCGACCACCTGCAATCAGGGTCAATTTTTCTGTTAGAGCATAGTCGCCTTCTGCAAATACACCTATACGGGTTTCTTCCGTTTTGCCTTGAGTGTCGACATTATCTAGCGTGTTATCTCTGTCTGCGACCATGATACCAACGAAACCGTTGAGCTCTGAATCCTTGGGTGTATACAGTAGGCGGCTTTCTAGTGTTTTTGTTTTGTCTTCGAACGTGTAGGTTTCTTCTTGTGGGTATTGATCAAATCGGTTTGTTTGGCTATTGCTGGACAGTGTTGTGACACTGGTTAAGTCATTACTTAACACATAGTTTATTTCAGTGGATAGGTTGTTTACTTTAGAGTCTTGGATTCGAGTATTGTTATAATTTGCAGCACTTAACGTGAAAGTCTCATCTTCATTGCCAGAACCATTTTTCCAATTTGCCCAATTTAAATAACTGCCGTCCGCTTTGCGGTGATTTGCTGTTACTTTGACCGTTAAGTCATCCGTTGCTTTCCATAGCAATTTACCTCGTAAATTCAGATTACTTGACTCTTCTGGGTCTACCGGAACATCACTGGTTTCACCATCGTAACTGAGATAGCCTTTTCCATCTGTGCCATCAGCGGCAATGCGATAAGCCAAATTATCTGTTATTGGGCCTGAAGTCATAACGGCCAAATTTTTCATTACGTTGCCATTTTTATAGGTTTCTAAACCAAGGCGTACCGCTGCTTCAGGATCAAAGGTTGGGTCGTTGGTTTTCACCGAAATCGCACCACCAATGGAGTTTTCACCCTGAGTGGTTGATTGTGGGCCACGTAGCACTTCTATTTGTTCGACATCCCAAACGCCTGATCCGCTAAAGTTATAACCTGTAAAGGCATCCGCTACGCCATCCACAGACGTGTTTACGCGCTGTCGGCTTCCGCTCACTGTTGCGTAATAACCAGTCGTTGCACCGCTACCATTAATCCCACGAATATTCACCGTTCCAAATGCTGCAGCGACTACGTTTGGTGCTTTTGTTACGACATCGTTAACCGTTTTTGCATCGCCTTTCGCTACGTCTTCACCGTTAATAATGGTGACTGCGGTGGTTGTATTTTTAATGTCTTTATCCATCTTTTCACCGGTAACGATCAGTGTGGATAAATTTGTTGTGCTCTCAGCGAAAGAGTTGGCTGAAATGCAGGCAGCATTAATACTGATGACAGCGACGGCAACAGTAGATAGGCGACTTGGAAAACGCGCGGATGAATTTTTAGAAAGAGACATGTTTTTCCTTATTTATGACAATTGAGTAAAGATCTTGCTAATGTTATTGATAATGAGAATGATTAGCAATACTATAATTTAAGTTTTTATCTCTTGTGCGTTTTTAAAAGGAAAATAGTGTTGATCGATCAATCTGAGTTGGAAGTCTTGCTAAAAAATTACGATCTGCCTCACTGCCAAGTCGGTGGTGAAGTGTGGTGGGAGAAGGTTCGTTCTAAAGGTGCGCCACTCATTAAGAAAGAAAGCGATAAAACGAGCTTGGTGTTGTTTATTTGGCAAGACACACAGGGAAAAGAAGCAGACTCCGTAATCGCGAGTGTGTTACTGGATGTGAACTCACTTACCGATCACCACAGCTGGACACCCGTTTGCCTAGATAGGGTAAGCGGAACCGATGTTTGGTTTGGCACCTTGTCAATCGACTCTCAGTGGCGAGGCAGTTATTCCTTCATTCCAATTGAAAAGCACCAGTTACCGGATCTCGTTCAGCGAACTGGCGATGGGTCGAGAGAGGCTCAGCGTGCCTGGTGGATGGACGTTGCTGGAAATCAAATTCACGATGATTTGAATAAATTACCGATGTTAGTGTCTGGTTGGGGGATGAGTTCGCCTTTACACCTTCCTCATGCCCCATTGGAAATGGGTTGGAAAGAGTGGGAGCAAGGAGAGCTAAATATAATCTCGGCGGAGCGCATTCAAACGATTGATTGGCAAGAAACACAGCTTGGTAATCAACGTCACTGCTGGCTTTTTTCGACCGCTGTAGGCGATGCGCCATTAGTTATTTTACTGGATGGGCAAAAGTGGAGTGCGGCGAGTGGCACTTTATCAGTGCTTCAGCATTTGACAGATACAAAGCAATTAGCCCCGGCACATTACCTGATGATTCCTTCTATTGATGGTAAAACGCGTTGGAAGGAGTTGAGTTGCTATCGACCTTTCTGGCAAGCCGTGATCGACCGTTTATTGCCGATGGTGCAAGTCCAACTTGGTCAATCAAATGGCTCTATTTCTGGCTATGTAGTGGCGGGCCAGAGCTTAGGTGGATTGGCGGCTCTGTATGCTGGCGTTACTTTCCCCGAGTACTTTTCAAAAGTCATTAGTCTTTCAGGTTCTTTCTGGTGGCCGGAAGAAAATCGAATGCGCACGCCTAGCGCAATTAAATCCGCCAATGATTTACCACTGAATAATATTCCCCGTAATAGTGTCGCGGATCATATTTTAAATGATCGTGTTAGTGCGGCTCATTTAAACGTATTTATGACGGTTGGTTTGGGCGAAAAAGACATGCACCCCTACAACGATGTTACCTATAACGCCATTAAGCAAAAAAGTGGCTTGGTGCATTACGAGAAAGTGTACGGCGGCCATGATTGGTTGTCATGGCGTTCAGGTTTGGTTAATGGGCTAGTGCATTTAATGCCAGCTTAGCGCTTAAGGATCATCAGATTGACGAAGGAGTCACCCATGAGTAATGAAATAAGTAATCCATTTGATAATGAATCACTGAAATTTATCGTTTTAGTGAATGCACTGCAACAGCACAGTTTATGGCCGATTTTTAAGACGACGCCACAAGGTTGGCAGCCCGTTTTCGGGCCGACTAGCCGTGACAATTGTCTTGACTATGTTGAAACAAATTGGACGGATATTCGTCCACAAGGCCTACCTTCACTTTCTAACGGTTCTTAAAGAAGTCTGATATGGAAAACAATACCGCAACGTGTTTTGCGCCCCTAAACGTACTGGCCAATAACGCCATGGTTCCTCTTACCGATGTACAAATGGGAATCTGGCTGGCCGATCATATTTCATCACAACGTAATACCTTCACCATTGCTCATAAAGTGCATATCAGTGGCGATTTGGATGCTGCGTGTTTGCTTGAGGCCATTCAGATTGGGCTTAAAGAATCGGATACGATTAATGCGGTATATCGTGAATACGATGGTGTTCCCATTCAACATCTAGGATGTTGTGACGTCGATGCCGTTCCCGTTCCCGTTTATGAGTCGCTTGATTTATCAAATGATGCCGATGCTCAAAAAAACATGGACTTGCTCATTCAGCAAGATTTAGAGGCTGAACTGTCACTGTCTTCTGCTACACCACTGGTTCGTCAAATTGTCTTTAAGGTGTCAGATCAGCAGACGGTTTGGTATCAACGTTTTCATCATATTATGCTCGACGGTTTCAGTTTTAATGTGTTTACCGCGAGAGTGTCGGGTATTTATCAGTCGTTAATTCAGCAAAAAACGCTGACTCAAACACCATACCGTTCTTTTGATCATGTTGTGGATGAGGAAAAAACTTACAAAGCATCAGATAAGTATGATCGAGATAGGGCATTCTGGCAGGCGTACTGCTCTGACTTGCCTAATGTGGTGAGCTTATCTAATGGCGTTACCCCAATCACGACAGAAAATGGTTTTGCCTCACAACGCTTGATTCGATTAAACAGCTGTATTAGTGGTGACCGATTGCAGGCGTGTTTAACTAGGTCGCCTTCGTCAAAGTTAACGGTTGCCGATTTGGCAATAGGGTTAGTATCCGCCTATTTGATTAGAGTAAACGGGCAATGGCGAGTGCCGGTTGGCTTCCCGTTTATGGGGCGCGTTGGTAGCGTCGCGTTAAATACGCTTGGCCCTGTGGTGAATGTGCTTCCGGTGATCGTTGAGGGGGAATTGACCGATACCATTGTTGATCTCACGTTGCGCATCAAGCGAGATCTGAAAAAAATACGAAAACATCAAAAATACAACGGCGAACAAATTGCTCGTGATTTAAGTCGAGTAGGCGAGGCGTTATATGGACCGACATTGAATCTGCGCTTATTTGACTACGACCTTTCATTCGGTGATGCCAGCGCAACAATAGAGCACCTTGCAGCAGGCCCTGTAGAAGATCTTGATTTTGGAATGCACTTTGATAAAGGTGACTTGCATATTGAATGGGTCGGTAATGATCAAAAATACGATGCTGAATCGCTACAAATTCACATAGAGCGCTTTGTTGAATTCACTGAAAAACTCCTTGCTGCGCCCGATGCTTTCATTGCAGATATTTCGGTTTTGCGCGCGGTGGAGCAATCAAGGATTACGGATTGGCAACAAGGAACCGTGACGGTAGACAGCGGTTATTCTAGTTTGATTGAGCAGTTTTATAATTTAGAACGTCTCAAAAATCTAGATAAAGGCTTGGCTTCTGCACCGGCTTTGGTTGTGAAAGGACAACCCATTAGTTTTGCTGAAATACAGGGCAATATTGCGAAATGGTCACAGGTGCTGAGCGACTTCGGGGTGGGAAAAGGTGATTGTGTGGGTCTTGCTTTGCCGCGAGACGAACGAATGATTTACGCCCTAATGGCAACGATGGGACTTGGCGCTCATTATTTGCCAATTGATCCAAGGTACCCGCAAGATCGGATTGATTGGATGCTGGAAGATGCGGCGCCTAAATTGTTATTGACGGACTCAGAAAAGGCTTTTGAAAAGAGTGGTCATGTGACGGTTCAAAACATTGAAGCGCCATCATTTTTACAGTCTTTGAATCAAAAAAACGCTTCCAATCTTATTGTAAACTTACCTTCACCGAATGATATTGCTTATATCATGTATACCTCAGGCTCGACGGGGAGACCCAAAGGCGTTGTTATTGCTCATAAAGGTTTGGTTAATGTTGCTTTCTCCCATTGGCAACGCGATGGTGAGGCGTTAGCGGCTAAGGTTCAGAATGTTAATGCCATGCTGACGGCTTCATTTTCGTTCGATACCAGTTGGGATCTCATGTATTGGCTGTGTTTTGGACACACTTTGCATATTGTCGAAGATGATATTTGCAAAGACCCAGAGCTGATACAGCATTACTACAATGAACATAATATTCATGCCGCCGATTTACCGCCAAGTGTCTTATCTCAGTTATTGGATCTTGGCGGAATAGAGTCTGGTCAGCATTTTCCTGAATTAATGTATGTGGGCGGAGAAGCGGCGTCTTCTCGCCTCTGGCAGCAAGTACGTTGTTATCCCTCTCTAAAAGTCAGAAACTATTATGGTCCGACTGAAAATACCATTGATAGTTTAGGTGCGGGCGTTGAAGACACTGAGCAGGTTGTGATTGGTCGTCCCATCGCCAACACTGAATCCTATATTCTGGATTCCAGCCTTTCTCCTGTCGCCATTGGTGTTTCTGGTGAGCTGTATGTGTCAGGCCCCGGGCTGGCATACGGTTACCTTAATCAAACGTCGTTAACGTCAACTCGATTTATTGCCAATCCCTATAAACTGGGTGAAAGAATGTATCGAACAGGTGATTTGGTAAGGTGGCTAGCAGGTGGGCATGTTGAATATATTGGTCGTACCGATCATCAGGTACAAATCCGCGGACACCGTGTTGAACCGGGAGAAGTTGAGGCCTCGTTAAATCGACTAGAAGGCGTAACGGCTAGCGTGGTGGTGGCGAATAAACAAGGTAGTACGCATCGTCTGGACGCTTATTGTCTTGTTGACACGAATAGCGTCAAGGTAGAGAACCCTCAAGCCTTGTCCGCAACATTAATGGACATTGTATCTCAGCAACTTCCTGCCTATATGGTGCCTGCCACCATAACCGTATTGGAACGTTTTCCACTCAACACCAATGGGAAGATTGATCGTAACGCTTTGCCGGCGCCTGTCGTGATTCGTCAGCACAGTGCTTTACCTAAAAGCGAGCAAGAAATCGTGTTGTGTCAGTTAGTTCAGCAGGTGCTAAATCTTGATTCTGTCTTTGTTGATGATGATTTTTTTGCATTAGGCGGAGACAGTATTGTCGCTATGTCGTTAGGAGGGTTAGCACGAAAAAAAGGCTATTCTTTGCGTGCGAAAGACGTATTCGAAAGCCGGATTATTCGTGTTATGGCAACACAGTTGTCGCCGCTTGATGACACAAAAACATTGCCAAGTATTCATTCAGGACGCTTGGCTGAACTGCCTATTTATCGTTGGATGCAAGAATCAGGCGGTTTAAACCTAGCGTATTTCCAAGCGATTTTTGTTGCCTTGCCGGACTCAATGACGCCGCAAAAATTTGAACAAGTATTAGCTAAACTGATGGCGGCCCACGGGGTTCTTAACGCACAGGTTTATGATTCTTACCTTGAGATCTCTGATACTTCCCCTGCTGTTACTGTTCAGTTTTTTACACAAGAGAGCGGTGGTTTATCGACACTGGCAGACCGCGCTTTTGAACAGCTTATTCAGACACCAACTCATACCCAAGCCCAAACTCAAACTCAAACTCAAACAAAATTGGGTCAGTCTTTTGCTGCTATGCGAGTGGGTTATTTGCATGCGGATAACCAAAACGCTGCCGTGTTTGCCCTGCATCACACGATAGTGGATGGCGTGTCATGGCGGATTCTTCTTGCGGATTTATCGAGTTTATTGTCAGACCCTGACAGTCAATTATCCGTGTCGCCAAACAGTTTATTAGACTGGCAAAAATCCTTACATAGTGAGATGCCACGTTGGCTGTCTGAGAAAAAACATTGGCTGGATCAATTAGAAGCCAAGCCGCTATTTGAGCGTCAGGCAGCAAATGAAAGAGCGCACCGACGTGTCATGTTAGATATAAACACCTCAACATTGTTGATGGAAGTTCTACCTAAACAATATCGGTGTCAGCCGCAAGACATCTTGTTGAGTGTCTTATACCTTGCTCTTGCTCGGCAATATAAGACGACGGATATTTCGATGGTGATGGAATCCCATGGCCGGGCGGACATCGACGATCTTGATTTAACCCGAGCCTTAGGCTGGTTCACCGCAGAATATCCAGTACGCATGATGGGACAAAAGACGTTACTGCCCAAATTGAACTCACTCAAATTGGATGACGTACCTTATGAAACCATTGTTCAATTAGTGCGTCGAGCTTTGCTTAAAGTACCCAATGATGGTGTGGGTTATGGCGTGCTTCGGTATATGAACGACAGTACTCGTCAAACCTTCGCGGATTTAGACGCAACGGCATCACCACAGATTCTCTTTAATTACCTTGGTCGTTTTCAGCAGGGCGATCTTTCGTTACTGCAAGGTGAGCGTTACTTCCAAGACACGTTTGAAGTGCATCAATCTAGTCAATTGGACTCTGCCCATGCGTTGGAATTAAACCTATTTGTGGATGACCGACATGGCACACCACAGTTGGCCATTCATGTGGGGCATGATGCCAAGCAAGTGCCGCCTCATAAAATAGAGGCGCTTTTGAGCGCACTGTCTAATATTGCGTTCTCCATGAGCCAGTTTGCAGACACACATCAAGCCATCGCTGCCGACACCTTGGTTGCTGAAGATCTGAAAAGCCTTGATCTACATGAGCAAAATATAGACGCGTTAAGAGCCCAATACGGTGCCTTACAAGCCATATTACCGGCTTTGCCGCTGCAAGAAGGTCTGCTTTTTCATGCTCAACTAGAGCAAGGAACTGATGCAAAAGATGCGGGTTACAGCTCTTTGACTCGCTTAACTTTTTCTGGAAGTATGGACATAGAGCGATTAAAAGATTCGTTAGGAGCGGTCATAGAAAAGCATCCCCAGTTGGGCGCCTTGTTTGATTTTTCCCAAGGCGACACGGCTCTACAAATTTTGCCATGGAGACGCACCAGCGAACGCAAAAGCTGGTGGCCTGTGGACGTTATCGATTTAAGGCATCAAGACGATACGACGCAACAAGAGCAGCTAAAAAAGATAGAGCAGCAAGAGCTAAGCCGAGATTTTATGGCTTTTCAATCGGCAGGTATTCCGCTGTTGAATGCGGTTTTGGTGAGCGTATCGGAACAGCGACATTGTTTGTTCTTAAACGCGCATCACTTGGTGGTAGATGGCTGGTCAACGCCGATTATGTTGCGTGACTTGGTCAACGCTTATGGCAGTGATTTGGTTGAACTGGAGGCGGTTCCTGTGCCATACACTTGGGTTGTTGAACAACTAATGGCGCGCGATAAACACGCCATGCGAGAAGCGTGGAAAGAGGCGTTAGATAATGCCATGCCGACGTTGTTGTTTGCCGACACGCCACCTGCAGAGCAAGTGACGACGCATACGCTAACATTAGAAGCGGATCAATTCGCTACGTTAAAAGGCCTTTATCAAAGTAAAGGACTGACCTTAAACAGTGTATTACAAACTCTATGGGCAAACGTGTTGTCTGCTCTGACTGGACGTTCTGATGTGGTATTTGGGACGCCAATTTCTGGTCGCTTTGGCAGTGTGGCTGGAATAGAAGAGCATATTGGATTATTCAGTAATACCGTGCCAGTGCGTGTGCAGTTACAGCCAGAACTGACGTTATGGCAGCAAATGCAACAGGTTCAGAATGAACAAATTGGGTTGTTGGAGCACGACGGATTAGGTTTGGCCGAAATCCAACGACTCGGTGGACACGGTCATTTATTCGATACCTTGCTGGTGGTCGAAAACTTCCCTGAGCAGGCGGATTTATTTAGCCAGCGTTATCACGGCTTAAAGCTTGAAGACGTGTATAACCGAGGTTTTACACATTATCCATTGACGGTGTTGGCGTTGCCAGGTGAACAGTTGAATTTGTTGTTCGAATATCGAGGTGGCGATGAAATTCAGACTTTGATCGCGCGTTTTAATGCGTTATTGAAAGCGCTGCTACTTGAAGACGTGACCGCACAACAAGCGCTGGATCTTCGTCTTCCGTCAGAAAAAGCCTTGATTACCGACTTGAATCAAACGTCACACTTGCTACCTCAAATGACGCTTCGGGATGCTTTGGTTGGGCAGGCGTTGCTGACACCGAATCAGGTTTGTTTGTCGGATGACGAACATCAGTTAACGTATTTACAGGCTCGCTACGAAGTGATCGCTTTGGCGAAAAACTTGCAATCGTTAGGGGTTCAGTCGGGTGATATTGTCGCGGTGGCTCTGCCTCGCTCGGTGAAGCTAAGCCTTGCCCTATGGGCGATTATCGAGGTGGGGGCGGCGTATCTCCCTCTTGATAC
>CAXBGJ010000117.1:0-10208 GCA_963975045.1 uncultured Marinomonas sp.
CGTGAACATCGCCTTTCACCGTTGCCATGACTATTTTGCCATTGCTTGATGATCCGGTGTCCATGTTGCGTGCTTTTTCTTCTTCGATATACGGCATCAAAAACGCCACTGCTTTTTTCATTACCCGAGCCGATTTTACGACTTGAGGTAAGAACATTTTACCTGCGCCAAACAAATCGCCAACGATGCTCATTCCGTCCATTAAAGGTCCTTCGATAACCTCCAAAGGTCGATCAAAGGCTAAACGAGCCTCTTCTGTATCTTCATCAATAAAGTCGGTAATACCTTTAACAAGTGCATGACTTAAGCGCTCAGAGACCGGCAAACTACGCCATTCTTGCGTTTCTTTTTCCGCTACTTCACCTGTTCCTGCGAACTCACCCGCCATAGCAAGCAAGTTGTCGGTAGCGTCTGGTGTACGGTTAAGTACAGCGTCTTCAACAGCATTTCTAAGTTTAATTGGAATGTCTTCATACAAGGCCAATTGGCCCGCATTCACTATGCCCATTGTCATACCTTGCTGGATGGCATGATAAAGAAACACGGTGTGAATGGCTTCACGTACAGGATTGTTCCCACGAAATGAAAAAGACACATTTGACACGCCGCCAGACACTTTGGCGTAAGGTAATTCTCGAGTAATGTCGCCGGTAGCCTCGATGAAATCTAATGCATATCGATTGTGTTCTTCAATGCCTGTGGCAATTGCAAAAATATTCGGGTCGAAAATAATGTCTTCTGGTGGAAAGCCAACTTCGTCTACCAAAATATGATATGAGCGACGACAAATATCTATTTTACGAGCACGCGTATCCGCTTGACCGTCACTATCAAACGCCATGACGATAACAGCCGCACCGTATTTCATTAGCTTACGAGCTTGTTCTTTAAAGTTTTCTTCGCCTTCCTTCATGCTGATGGAGTTCACAACGCCTTTACCTTGAACCCACTTCAATCCCGCTTCCAAAATTTCCCACTTTGACGAGTCCAACATGATTGGTACGCGAGAGATATCAGGCTCCGACGCGATCAGCTTTAGGAAGCGCTCCATGGCCGCCTGAGAGTCCAGCATGCCTTCATCCATGTTGATGTCGATGATCTGTGCGCCGTTTTCAACTTGCTGACGAGCTACGCTCAATGCCGTGTCAAAATCGCCCTCTTTAATAAGACGTTTAAACATGGCAGAACCCGTCACATTGGTTCGTTCACCAACGTTTACAAACAAATTACTGCCATCGATGTTAAAAGGTTCTAAACCAGACAGTCGGCACGCTTTTTCAATAGTGGGAATAACACGCGGTATGGCGTCTGCAAAAGCGGTTGCAAACGTTTCGATATGACTTGGCGCCGTACCACAACAACCGCCAATAATGTTTAAGAAACCGGCGTCTATCCAACCTTGAATTTCTTCAAGCATCTCATCAGGTGATTCGTCGTATTCACCAAAAGCATTCGGCAAGCCAGCATTGGGGTGAGCTGACACATGGGTGTCAGCAATACGAGATAGCTCTTCTATATATTGGCGTAACTCTTTTGGCCCTAACGCGCAGTTTAAGCCGACGGAAATGGGTTTCGCATGCGAAATAGAATTCCAAAACGCTTCCGTCGTTTGCCCGGAAAGCGTTCGACCTGAGGCATCGGTAATGGTGCCAGAAATCATGATGGGATAACGCACACCGGTTTTTTCGAAATAATCCAATACAGCATAAATCGCCGCTTTGGCGTTCAAGGTATCAAATATGGTTTCAATCAGAATAAGATCAACCCCACCCTTGACCAATCCATCGACCGCTGTTGTATATGCCTCAACTAGCTCATCGAAATGTACATTACGAAAGCCTGGATCATTTACATCCGGTGAAATGGTACAAGTACGGCTGGTTGGCCCAACAGCACCCGCCACAAAGCGAGGTTTGTTTGGATTCTTGCTAGTGAACTCATCTGCGGCTTCACGTGCCAAACGAGCCGATTCAAAATTAAGCTCGTAGCTAAGCGATTCCATGCCGTAATCCAGCATGGAAATATAGTTGGCGTTAAAGGTGTTGGTTTCAATAATATCCGCGCCAGCGGCAAGATAAGCAGAATAAATGTCTTTAATGATTTTTGGTTGAGTCAGGGACAATAGGTCATTATTACCTTTTACGTCACTGTTCCAATCTTCAAAACGATCGCCACGGTAATCCTGCTCTTCTAATTTATACGCTTGGATCATGGTGCCCATGGCACCATCAAGGATTAATACATTTTCAGCTAGTCGTTTCTCAATAATAGAATACGAATCGGACTTTACCACTCTCACCACCTCAAAAAAGAATATGCAGAGGTACTATACCGAAAAGCGATTGTTTTGACGTTGAAAAATAGTAATGAGGAGTTGAATGATTCGATGGGAAGACAGTGCGGAACCAAGGGTTCCGCACTTATTTGCTTATTAATAGGATTTAAGTTTTTCTAGTATTACAGCGTGTTTTTCGATTTGTTAAGACGACCGATAAGAAAACCACCCAACAAGCCCAATAAAATCGCGCCTACCCAATAGCCATATTTTTCAAACAAGTTGGTATTGATCAAAGATAACGTTTCATTTCCACGATAAACCTGCCTTTGGATAGATTGATCTTCGAAATTAATTTGCTGACTGACAAATAAATTGAGTTGCGCTACCGGCTTTTCATTTAAACCCGATACCCGCCAACGCCACTGCAAACGACCACCTTGAACCACTGCCGTTGCTAGTCGATCACTAATCATATTGATATCACTGTCTGTTACCAGCTCAGCTTGATAGGTTTGGCCAGAAAGGGAAGGCTGAATGTCAGCCGACACTAAAATTTCAAAGTTATTATGCAACGCTATTTCATTAGGAAGCTGCCATGTCACATTCTGCAGTGTCGAGCTCAACTGCAATTGGAAAGACTCTATCGCGGCCGCTAACGAAATGTCATTGTTTTCTTTCGACTCCAACATTTGTTTAGTCGTGCCCAGTCGAGCAGACAGTGCACTCAGTTCAGCTTGGCTTGCAGCAAGCTCTACTCCAGCGGCATTAAGTTGAGACGACAATGACACATTGTCTTGTTGAGCTTGAGCCAGTTTATCGTCAAGCGCTTTCCAGCGGGCTTCATAGTCAGCACCTTCATCAAGCGCTGACTCTAGTTTTAAAACATCACTTTGATATTCTTCAATGACCCGTTTTTGCTCTGCAACCTGCTTCTGTAGATTTGCTAAGTCCATTCGAATTTGCGTATTTTCACTAGCGTAATCAAAAACGGGACTGGTTTCGGATAGTGTGCTTGAATCCAAAGGTTGAATGGATGTATTTGTTTGACCTGAATTATCGCGTAAGGAGCGAATTTCATCCCACAAAACTTGGTGCTGAGCTCTTGCATCAGACAATGCACCACCCAATATCAAGTTTTCTTTTTTCAGCATAGAAAGTTGTTTTTGATTCGTTTTATTATCAGCTTCTAAATTGGCGTACTTATTCTGTAACTCAGTATTTTCACTCAATAGAGTGAGGTAACTTTGCTTGAAGCCATCTTGTGATGTTGGCATAGATTCTAAACTAGAAACCTGCCGCTTTAATGAGGTGTTTTCATTTTCTAATTGATTGATACGACGTGTCAGTAAATCATTATCCAGTTTTAATGCAGCATAACGTGATTCTAGCATTTCTCGCGATTTTTTCTGCTCTTCTAATGCGGCTAACGATTCTGCGCTGGACGAAGATTTTTGTAAATCCGCTATCGTCCTGTCCTTCTCATTAAGAGACAAATTAAGAAACGACAACTGTCTTTCATTGTCAGCAAGTTGCCGCTGGAGAGATTCTATAAGCGCTTGTTTTGAGGCCGCTCCCTTATCAAACTCGCTATTACTGGCACTAACAACAGGGCTTTGAGACGACGTGTCGGTATTACTAACTTCTGGCACAATCACAGACGATGTCTGTTGGCTGGAGGATGTACTGCAAGCAGACATCATTAGGCCCAAAGTAACAGGAATTAAAATCTTTGAACGGACTTTCATTTTTCGCTCCTTAATAAACTCAAGGTCGACAATAGGTTACCTCTCTTATGCCAGATTTGAGTATGGAATGCAAAGAACCAGTAAAGATCTTCTCAAGAGCAATTATTATAAAGTAACAAAAAGGCCCTCTAGGAAAAGTTCTTAGAGGGCCTTAGGCGTATTAAGTGCAGGATTATTTAAGCAAGACTTTTAGAGACAACCTCATAAACATCTTTAGATAATTCTTCCGACAGAATGCGTTCCAGTTCGGCTTTCATTTTTACACTTAATTCCGGCTGTAGTTTTTTCCATCGTGTTAGAGGTGTACAAAGTCTGGAAGCAATTTGCGGATTCCTCTTATTTAATAAGATAATTTGATCGGCCAAAAAGCGATAACCACTCCCATCCTCTTTATGGAAGCCAGACATACTTTGACCAAATCCGCCTAATACAGCGCGTACTTTATTAGGATTTTTTAGATCAAAAGCAGGATGCTCCATTAACCCTTTCACCGTTGCCAACGCCGCATCGTGTTCTTGACTCGCGGTCAGCATTAACCATTTGTTAACAACTAAAGGCTCATCTTTCCATTGCTCATAAAAAGCAGCTAATAACTCGGCTGCCTTTTCATGCTGTGAATTTACGGCGATGGACAGTGCGGAAAACTGATCGGTCATGTTATTAGCCGACTGGAATTGCTCTGAAACACTTTGATGAGCACTCTCATTTTTTGTTTCAACCCAGTAAGATAAGGCCATATTTTTCAGCGACCGATGTGCTATGTCTTCAGCTGTCGCCTGGTACTCACCTGAAATATTGTGTTCTCGATAAACGCGCTCAAAGTCTTCGGCCAACGTATTTGCTAACTGAGCTTTTAAATATTGGCGTGCTTGCTTGATTGCCGCAGGATAAATAGGATTTGCCAACTCTGAAAGGTACGCTTGGCTTGGCAAAGCCAGCACTAATGCCACCATCGCAGGATCTAAACTTGCATCACTTAATAATGTTTTAAAGCCATGCGCTAACTGAGAATTCACCGATAAGGCTTCACCGTCAATCGCTTGCTTGATCAACGTATTTAACTCATTAACGGCCAATTGTTGCGCAGCACTCCAACGATTGAAACCATCAGAATCAGCCGACATCAATAACAATAAGTCTGCTGGGGCATAGTCATATCGAAGTTTGACGGGAGCGGAAAAACCTCGTAATAAAGACGGCACAGGACGCGCTTTCAGTCCGGCACACTCAAACACTTGTTCATTAGAAATCAAATGTAAAACATGGTCTTCAGAATTCACATTATCGACTGTTGCTGATAATGCGTTCCCCAACTCATCCAATAAACCAACACGTATAGGAATATGCAATGGTAACTTGGTTGGTTGGCCCGGCGTTGCTGGCGTATCTTGCTTCATTGTCAAACGATACGTGCCAGTTTCTGCATCAAACGTATCCGTCACCGTCACAATCGGTGTACCCGCTTGAGAATACCAACGCTTGAATTGAGTAAGGTCAACACCAGAAGCATCTTGCATCGCGGCAACAAAGTCATCGCAGGTCACAGCTTGCCCATCATGACGGTTAAAGTACAGATCAGAGCCAGCGCGGAATTTCTCTTTTCCCAACAAAGTATGGATCATACGCACTATTTCAGCGCCCTTCTCATACACTGTTAGCGTGTAAAAATTTGAAATTTCAATAAACGAAGCTGGACGTACCGGATGCGCCATAGGACCTGCATCTTCAGCAAACTGCGCCGTTTTAAGGAAGGAAACATCTTCAACCCTTTTGACGGTTTCTGAATGCATATCGGCGGAGAAAGTTTGATCACGGAAAACGGTAAAGCCTTCTTTCAAACTTAACTGAAACCAATCTCGGCAAGTAACACGATTACCAGACCAATTATGGAAGTATTCATGAGCGACAATAGCTTCTACACGAAGGTAACTATCGTCTGTTGTTGTTTCTGGGCTCGCTAACAAACAAGAAGAGTTAAATATGTTTAACCCTTTGTTCTCCATCGCACCCATATTGAAATCATCAACAGCAACGATCATAAAAATATCTAAATCGTACTCACGTCCATAAGCCTCTTCATCCCAACGCATAGAACGCTTAAGGGCTTCCATGGCGTAATCCACTTTGTCGATATTATGGGTTTCAGTGAAGATCTGCAGTTTCACATCGCGCTTACTTTGCGTTGTAAACACATCGTTTTTGACAGCTAGATCACCCGCGACTAAAGCAAAAAGATAAGCAGGTTTAGGGAAAGGGTCATGCCATACAACCAGGGTTTTGCCGTCGTCTGTTTTACTACGTTCTACTTCATTGCCGTTAGACAACAAAACAGGATAGCGTGACTCGTCTGCAATGATGGTGGTCGTGAATACAGACATCACATCTGGGCGATCTAAATAGTAAGTAATGTGACGAAAACCTTCCGCTTCACATTGAGTACAAAACATAGAAGATGAGCGGTATAGTCCTTCAAGACGGGTATTATTTTGCGGTTCAAGTAAGGTCTCACAGGTTAAAATAAACTTATCTGCGGTGGCTGTAATAATCAGTTTGCCTTCGCTGATTCGGTATTCTTCTGGTGGCAGTGAATAGTCATCCATGGCAACACCGATCAACTTCACATCGTCACCACCGTCTAAAACGAGTGCCGCGGTCGATCTACCAAACGCAGGATTACGTCGCATATGCAACCGTGACGTCACGATTGTCGTCGCTTCATCTAAGTCAAATGTCAGTTCGGTTTTATCAATTAGAAAAGGAGGAGCTTTATAGTCTTTTAAAAAAATCGCTGAAGGTTGACTCTCTTTCATGTTCTCTCTCCTAAAATGTCAATGTCGCTTGATAGCCTGTGTACTTACGAATATTTATCACGCCAGTATCGAGTATCCAATACTGGCCTTTTATTCCCATCAAAATGCCTTCAATACATGGCGTTTTTTCTGCATTAATACTGGTGACCTTGGTGGGGTATTCTAAAACGGGGTAAGTAAATTCGTGGGTTTCATTCTCGTCCGATAAATCGGTAATGGATTGCAGCCCGAATTCACGTTGAAGAGAATCAAGACCTTCATATAACTGACCAATTAAACGCTCTTGTTCAAACTCAAGATCCATTTTGAGAGGAGAACCCTTGAGCATATTGCGCCAATTTGTTTTGTCAGCCACTTCCGATTTGAACAAGGTTTCGACCAAACCAGACATTCTGCGGTTCTGAACTCGAAACAAGGCGCGGGCTTGTGTCGCGCCCTGATCGATCCATCGAGTTGGCAATTGATCACCTCGCGTAATTCCGACTTTTAAAGCTGAAGAATTGGCCAAATAAACATAATGGCTTTGCATGCAATACTGTTCTGCCCATTCAGGTTCACGACAGGTTCCTAAATGGAAATGGCATTTTTCTGGGCTCATGATACAAACATCACAAGCGGCCAATTTTCTAAAACAGTTAAAGCAAAAGCCTTGGCTGAATGATTTTTTAGTGACTTTTCCACAATGAGTACAATGGATGGTGCCATCAAGATGTAACGATATTTTTTTCGAAAGAAGCTCGTTCACTGTGACTCGCTCTTTGCCTAAATCAAGATAATAGTAAACTTGACCGTCATGCACTTCCGTCGACATCTTCTTAAGGTTACCTTGTAACATCAGGCCTGCCCCTCAGGACCATCACCTACCCACTTAATGGTGTCATGTTTGTCGTTTGGCTTTTTAGCATCGATGCCTTTATGACCTTTAGTCTCGATGTAGCCTACTCGATCTTTTTCCTCTTTATTGCTGTAATCGTAGGTAATAATGGCTTGTAGACACAATTCTGTTTGATCTGGTGTTAAACGTACTCCATTAGGCCATTTCCCTAGTTCAACAGCCTGCTTTAATTTCACGTACACTTCTGGCGACATATTGTCGATCATTTCTTTAAAATTCATTTTATTTCTCTTTGCATTCAAACAGATTGCTGTTCAATTAATGTTGACGATGTTTGGTTGCGATCCAATAGACAACACCCAGCGCTAGACCAGTTAATAATCCAATGCTATGAGCCGTATTAGCGATACTTCCTAGTCCTAACATTTCGGGAAAAGGGGTATAACCTACAGCCAACCAAACAATAAAAAAGATCATCAATTGCTTACTAATAATAATAGGCCAACGTTTATTTAAAAGTGGCAATAACCAAGCAAAACCAATGACTCCGTAGACCACGCCAGATAAGCCTCCAAAAAGAGGATAACCACTTATTTCGTACTGTAAAACGTTGCTCATGACAGCAATAATTAAGACGCCAACACTCCAAAGAATAGAGCCTAGTTGACGCTCAATTCTTCTACCAATGTCCCAAACCCACAAGGTGTTAAAAACGATATGCATCACACTAAAGTGCAGCAGCGTGGGTGTAAAAAGACGCCAGTATTCCCCTTTAGAAAAAACTTCAGAGAGAGTATAAAAATAAATATGCCCATTCTTTATATCGAATGGCGTAATAGACAAGTAGCCAACCATAGTAAAGTCTGAGCCAAGCTTGGTGACCACAGCAACAAGCAAAGTAACGATCAATAATACGGCTGTAACAGGTGCTAACGTAAGTTGAGTGAAGATACGACTTTTCGAAACTGAGCTAGATGCAAGCACAGGACGAGTTTGTTCTAACAAAGTGGGATCTTCCTTCCAAATGGCCATAAGCTGATCAACCGTCGGACGTTGACTTGGGTCCAACACCCACAACTCATTATTACCTTGTTCAGAAATAATTTGATGAGCCACCTTATGGTGCCATAAGGCTTCGGTTAACCCCTTAGGGTCTTCTGCTTCTTTGAATTGATAAACAAAATACATGGAGCCCTAAAGAGGATACCTTCTTAAAATGTTAAGAATCTTAACCGCAAAATATGGATTAAGGGCGATAACTGGATTGCCAACCTAATTTGTCACGACACACATTATAAAAATCATGATTTCTAGGATGTATTAAACGTATACCGCCCGTTTTTTTCGTGATGTAAATTTCATCACCTGGTGCGGCAGTAATATTAAGCTGACCATCGCAACTAACACTGGGATAAGTAAGGTTGGATTCACAGACTACAATCCTAATTCGCGCGTTAGCATCAATCACTATTGGCCGGTTACTCAATGTATGTGGGTGCATAGGAACCAAAACCAACGCATCTAATTTCGGCAATAGAATAGGTCCACCAGCGGATAATGCATAAGCGGTTGAGCCCGTTGGGGTTGCCACAATTAAACCATCGGATTTTTGATTCATCACAAACTGATCGTCGATGAATAAATCAAAGCGTATCATTCTAGCGGATTTTCCGGGGTGCAGGACTAAATCATTGAGCGCAATACCCTCGCCACTTGGTCGGTTCTGGCGCTTAATTTTAGCTTCGATCAGAAAGCGCTTTTCTTCTTGGTATTCACCACGAAAAATAGGGTCTAATTCTTTTTTTAGATTGTGCGGAGAGATATCCGTTAGAAAACCCAACGTGCCTCTATTGATGCCCAAAACAGGAATGTCGTAATTGCAGATGGCTCTTGCAGCACCCAGAAAACTACCATCACCGCCTACTACCATGACCATATCACAATGGTCACCTAATTCTTTTAACGGCGCAGAGTCGACTTTTATACCGGGCATCATTGCCGCTAACTGGTCCTCAAGTACGGGTGCAACATTCTTTTCTTGGAGGTATTCCATCAGTTTCTTGACCGTATCAAGGATCTGAGGTTTATCTAATCGAGCAATAATACCAACACGTCTAAAAAGACTCATGTGTCATTCTCTTCTCGTCTGTCGATGTAACAAAGCAACCCACTAACGTGTTTTCAAAACGGTTTTTATTATTAAAGTGAGTTTTACATAATGGACCTAACTTTAACATGAAGAAGCTGGCTATCGCCATCTCGTTAAGGCAGGACAAAAGGATTACTGCTTAATGGATAGCCTCGCCAGCCTTGCAACCCTCCAGTATGGATAAATAATGTACGCGGATAAGGCCAAGTGCCTTCTTCCATTGCTGAGAATACAGCATACATACTTTTGCAGGTATAAACGGGGTCCAACGGACTACCGGGGTTATTTTTAGCAAATTCGTGAATGAATGCTTGTAACGCGGGACTTTGTTTTGCGTAACCACCTTCATGACAATGGGAATGGAAAAATAATTTTTCTGAAAGCGGCTTTT
>CAXBGJ010000118.1:0-10170 GCA_963975045.1 uncultured Marinomonas sp.
AATCCTATCGGACGATATTGCTTGTATTGGGGGTGTTATGTCTGGTTATCTCATCCATCTCTTTGACCGTGACAATTATGACTGGTGAATTTGCCGGTATCATACCAATTATGTTGTTTTTACTAACTGGCTTGGTGTGTGGCGTTGTCGGTTTATTAGGCAATGATAGAGCGGTTGCAAGAATTTGGAAACGAAGCTGATTTTCGATACTGGGTTTGATGGTTAAAATAAAAGAGGCGGCTCAATGGCCGCCTATTGTTAGGAAGGTACGGTTAGCAAGGTACGGTTAGCAAGGTACGAACACGTTCTCTTGTCTGAGTGTGGACAAAACCCTGTGATTCGAGGTGCTTCCTTAAGTATTATGATCGATTAACTACGGTCTTTGCCTTTATGGCGAGGCATGTCGTCAGCGCAATCCTCTAAACGTTCTTTTTGCAATTCGACGAACTGTTCTTTTTGTTCAGGGGTTAGAATACTGAGCATTTTGTGTTGTTTGCTAAGCATCTGTACTTGGCGCTCAACCTGCTTGTTGGATTTTTCTTGAGCAATTTCAGTCGCTTTAGCGGGGTCGAACTTATCAGCAAGCAATAGATTGTTTAGCTTTTCAACCTGTACTTCTCTCATTTCATTACGCTGTTCAGACTTGCCTTCGAATCGATCTTTCATTTCTTTTTTATTGGCTTGACGAAGCGTTTTGAATTGTTCTTTTTGGCTGTCTGTTAGGTTCAGTTCTTTCATCATGCCGCGATCTAGGCCTGGACGGCATTCTTCGTGACGGCCTTGGTGATGTTTACCGCCAGATGCTAAGACACCCGTTGCGCTTAAGGCCAGAGGTAAAACAACAGATGCTATAATAAGTTTTTTTGCCATGTTCATAATGTTTTCCTTATGTACTATTTAAAGGGCTATGTTGGTAAAAGCTGCGCTCTCAGCGCATAGGGATAGAATAAAGGTTGCTAGGTAAAGCGGCGTATTGCCAAGGTAAAGTATCGTAAAGGGCACATTGTTATTTTCATTTATACGTAAAATAAGAGCCATGGTCCTGTTTGTCTAAACTGCTTTTTAGGAATTGTTGATGCCACATATTTTAATTATTGATGATGACGTTGAATTGAGCGATTTGCTTAAAGAAGTTTTATCGTTTGAAAATTGCGTTGTTTCTTCGGCGTATGATGGTTTGGCAGGTTTAGAAGCAATGGACGACAGTGTGGATCTCGTATTGCTGGATGTGATGATGCCTAAGTTGAATGGGTTTGAGACCTTAAAGCAGCTACGTGAGAAATGGGATGTCCCCGTGTTAATGCTCACCGCTAAAGGGGAGGAGATCGATCGCGTGGTGGGCCTTGAGTTAGGTGCGGATGACTATTTGCCTAAGCCTTTTAGTGAGCGTGAACTGTTAGCTAGAATTCGCGCTATTCTGCGTAGAACACAAATACCTAAAGGCACTCAACAAAACGATTTTGTAGTTTATCGTGATATCAAACTCTATCCTGGTCGATTAGAAACCTATTGCAATGGCGACCTACTGGACTTGACCAGTACTGAGTTCGCCTTGTTGCATTATTTTCTACTTCACCCAGGCCAAGTGCTCACAAAAGAAGTATTAAGCCTTGATGTGTTAGGTAAGCGCTTAGCTGCGTTTGATCGAGCGGTTGATATGCATGTTTCCAACCTGCGTAAGAAATTGCCAGATTGGCCCAATGGCAAACCTAGAATCAAAACCCTGCGGGGACGTGGTTATTTGCTGGTGGAGGGCGACTGATGCGCTTGCCAAAGATCACCAGTTTGTATGGACGTATTTTCGCGATTTTTTGGTTTACCATGTTTTTGGTGATTTTGGCGGTGTTGGCCTTACCACACTTTGACCCTCGAAATACCCGGGATATTTCTTCCCCTCACTTTGATCAAATGTTGAAAATAAGAGACAGAGTCGAGCTGGTATTTTCATCTGCGAGAGATTTAGAACCCGTTTTAGAAAATTTGAATGACAGGTCGCGACGAGATCATGAGGATAATAAATCACGACTCTTTATTACCGATCTTGATGGTAATATTCTGACCTCTGATCGTCGATCAGGTTTTATTTTAAAGGCATTGCGTAACTTTGTTACGACGATTGATGATCCTCAACGCCCCCAGCAAAAATTGTATGGAAAGATGATGGTATCGGGTCCGCTTCCCGTTCGGTTGGCGAATGCGGATTACTTTCTTTACATAGGAACAAAGTGGGATCAACCTCCACCCATTATATTGCAATTATTTGATCATCCATTTCGGTTGTTATTAGCTGTGATGTTTGTGAGTACGCCCTTGTTGCTCTGGTTGGCTTGGGCGTTAAGCCAGCCGGCTCGTCGTTTAGAGAAAGCGGCGCAACGAGTGGCGCAAGGTGTGTTTGAAATAGACCCAGAACTTGAAAAAGGCACCTCGGAATTTCGCCAAGCAGGAGAAAGTTTCAATAAAATGGTGGAAGCGGTTAATCTGATGATTTCTCGTCAACAACGTCTTTTATCCGATATTTCTCATGAATTACGCTCACCATTGACACGTCTAAGAATGGCGCAAGCCTTGGCAACGAGGAAGCTGGGTGAGAGTTCCGATTTGACACGAATTGACACTGAAGCTCAACGGCTTGAGCAGATGATTGGTAAATTGCTTGAGTTATCTAGTATGCAAGTGGATAGTCATTTGAATAGAGAGATTCAGCCGCTTTCCAGTATTTTCGAAGCGTTATTGGTTGATAGCCAGTTTGAGGCAGAGCAGATGGGTAAAACCTTTTTGGCTTCAGATGTTCCTGATCGTTTGATTACTTGCCACCCTTTGCTGTTAATGAGCGCTTTAGAGAATATTATTCGTAATGCGATTCATTATAGTAAGGATCGAATACTGGTTACACTAGAAGTGAGTTCAGACAAGTTACGTATTTGCGTAGAAGATAATGGTGAAGGGGTGCCAGAGGATGAGCTAAATTCTATTTTCCGGCCTTTTTACCGTGTATCAACGGCTCGTGATCGACACAGTGGCGGTGTCGGGTTAGGGCTGGCTATAGCAGAAAATGCGGTTCGTCAGCATAATGGTACGCTGCGAGCGGATCGTAGTGTCTTGGGTGGATTGTTGGTGGAAGTGGCGATCCCCCTGCTAAGCGAGGAATAATCTGAGTAATTCTTAACGTTTAGGCAAACTTTAGTAGACAAAGCGATTAATTCAGCACATATTAGAACTTCACTGTTTTTACTATAAATTCAGTTCATCGCATTATCCCAAAAGTACTGAGTTATGTTGAGGTTTTTTACCTCAGCCCACCGTGTCTTTTCCATACTTTATTTGAATAATATGTTTGCTAATGCGTATTAGGTCTATCTATTTAGACTCGTTTTAGAAACAAGAAAGGGGGAAAGCCTTGTCGTTTTTCTCTAAAATCATAGGAGATATATGATTAATACTGCTAAAGAGTTCGTACTGCAACGGATTTGCGCTTTTGCAAGTCAGGCGTTTGACCCTAATTCAGATTCACAAGTTGTTGGTGTGTTAAAAAGTAAGTTTAATATACGTTTACCACAAAGACGTTCTATCAATGAGTCTCTTTCCTCTACGGTTAGTGACCACGAAATCATTGCTTTGATTTTGAAATATCGCGCTATGGCTTAGTTATGACGCTGGCGTATTAAGCCTTTTCTATCGTTTTACACACAGAAAAATTGCGTTACCAGATGCCTTGTCCCAAGCAGTAATTTTGTCGTGCTCATGTTCAAAAATATGAACGTCAAAATACGGTGTTAATAGCGTTTTTAGCTCATCAAAGCTTAATGCCACCATGGAGTGCTCGTCTGTCCAGCGCTGAGTTTCTGCTCTCGTTTTTTTCTCAATACTCAGCTTTAGCGTTTGTTTTTCTCCTTCGCCACGATAATACCAAGATGACCCAAAGGTAAGTTCGCTGTTTTCGTGGATGACACTGTGTTTGGCAAATAAACGATTGTCTATGTGGTTTTTATCAACGGAATTGAAGCAAAACACACCGCCCTTATTGAGTGCTTGATGTACGCTTTGAATGCAATTTTTTAGGTTTTGTATATCGCCACTGTAATGGATTGAGTATAAAAAGCAGGTGATCAAATCATAAGGTTTGGTTGCCTTAAAATCACACATGTTGCCTAGTTCGAATTGCGCATCAGGGCAACGCTGTTTGGCCAGGTTTAGCATTGGTTGGTTAATATCTAGCCCGCTGCATTGATAGCCGTCTTTGATAAGATGGTAAATGTGCGGTCCCGTTCCGCAGGCTAAATCTAAATGCCGTTTCCCGCTATTTCCGAAGATCTGTTGAAGTCGATGCGTGCTATTGCTCTGGGCTTGGTAGTTGATATCGGCACACATTAAATCGTAATAGCCAGATAAATCCGTATAGAGCGCATTGTTAGACATATTTTGATCACTTGGAGGGTAAAAATCGATGGCGAATCATATAGTAATACGTGGTTTTGGCGAAGCTGAAAAATGCCTGTAGTGTTAAAGAAAACGTGTGTTAGAGAGCGAGCGGCGAGATACGTGAAGTGGAAATAAAAAAAACAAGCGCAGAAAATAGTGTCTGCGCTTGTTTTTTTGTCGTTTCTTTAGTGATGGATAATAAAGTAATTATACAAAAATAAAGAATTTTGCAATGAACAACGCCGCTAAAAGGTACACAGCGAGGCTGACTTTTTTACCCTGACCAGACAGCAGTTTGATTACCGCGTAGCTGATAAAAGACAGCGCAATGCCATCGGCGATAGAGTAAGTCAGTGGCATAGTAAAGGCGGCAATTAGAACGGGTGCTGCTTCTGAAATATCATCCCAATCGACATGAGCAAGACTGCTTGTCATCAATACAGCCACGTACATTAATGCACCAGCGGTTGCATACGCAGGAATAGAGCCTGCTAGTGGTGCAAAGAAGAGACTTAATAAAAATAATAAGGCAACGACAACAGCGGTTAAACCTGTGCGTCCACCAGCGGCGACGCCAGAAGCACTTTCGATGTAACTGGTTGTAGAAGACGTACCTAAAGCCGCACCCACTACCGTCGCACTAGAATCCGCTAGAAGGGCTTTTTTAAGGCGTGGTAGTTTACCGTTTTTGTCTAATAATCCACCACGTTGACCGACGCCAATTAGAGTGCCAGACGTGTCAAATAAATCGACAAAGAAAAACGCGAAAATCACGCTTAACATGCTTATTTGGAAGGCGCCCTCTATGTCCATAGCTAGAAACGTTGGCATAATAGAGGGTGGCATAGAAACCAGTCCACCAAATTCATTTTGACCAAATACTATCGACAACACTGTAATGAAAAGTATGCCAATCATGACCGCGCCAGTGATATTTAAATACGCCAAAGCGCAAATAACAAAAAAACCGAGCAAGCCATAAATAGCCGACGGAGAAGATAGATCGCCCAATGACACCATAGTTGCTGGGTTTTTCACTATGATGCCTGAGTTTTGCAACGCAATCATCGCTAGGAACAGACCGATACCAGCGGCAATGCCGAGCTTCAATGAAGAAGGGATGGCATTAATGACCCACTCTCGAAGTCGAAAGATACTGATGAAAATGAAAAGAATACCCGATAGAAACACAGCGCCCAGCGCTTGTTCCCAAGAGTATCCCATGCCAAGAACAACGCCGTAGGTAAAGAAGGCGTTCAATCCCATGCCCGGCGCTAATGCAATTGGATAGTTGGCATATAAGCCCATAATTAAACAGCCAATCGCGGCAGCAAGACAGGTCGCTACAAAAACCGCACCTTGGTCCATTCCTGCTTGGGCAAGAATAGATGGGTTAACGAAGATAATGTAGGCCATCGTCAAGAAGGTAGTGACTCCTCCGACGACTTCGTTACGTATCGTAGTGTTGTGTGCTTTAAGTTGGAAATAACGCTCGAGCATAGGGCAGCCTTTTGCTAGTAGGACGACGGAATTTATTTAATGGTGAGTTCATGTAATTGGGGGCTGAGCTCGTCATTAAATACGCCGAAATAAGTTTAGTAACTGATCATTTGGTCAGTAAACCTTTTCGGCGGCAAGTATAAAAAATTCGAGGTGGTTTGGGGAGAAGAAATTGCAATAAATAGTCAAATAGGTTTTATTTGATGACAAAGCACCTCTTTTTTATAAGCTTTTTCGATGTATAAAGCCATATTAGTCGAGGCTTATGGCAGTGAGCAGTTTAAAGATTGGTAATTTGATAACCGTTGGCTTTGAGTTTTGCTAAAATACTGTCTTCTCCCGCAAGGTGCATAGCCCCAACCATAATGAACTCGACGTTAGTGTCGTTCAGCATGTGTTCAATTTGAGGCATCCACAGATTGTTTCGTTCTACTAAGAGTGACTGATAAACCTCAGGATAATCTTTTTTGAAGTCGTTTAACTCCAAATTCGCCATGCTTTCAATATCTCCATTGCGCCAGCTTTTTCGAAGATCATTCATGGTTTTCGGCATGTTTTTTATTTCTGCTAATGTGTAATTAATAACGTCATTGCCGTTTTGCTTGTTAAGGCCGCTGAGCATTTTCACTTGGGTTTCGGGCTCTTCAAACCATCCTCTTGGTTTGTTGTCTTGCTGTGCTTTTTGCGCATAAAACTGATCAACACCTTGACTGGTAAATCCTAAGTGCTTTAGCTCAATCATGCTCAGAGAAATTGCCAAGGCGCTTGGTTTTAGATTCTGTATGGCTGTAATTGGAATTTGCCGTGCGCTTAAATAGATTTTGAGTGACTGATAGGTCTCAGGTGTAATGACTTGATCGATGGTTGTGTCATCAGAGTAGGACAATTCAGCCTGCATGTGCTTTTGAAAGGCGGGATTACTGAGGGTCTCCATATTGGTTTCAAAGATGACTTTGTCTGCTGCTTGGTAGGCTTTTTCATACGCGATGGGCAAGGGGTAATCTTGTGGTGTTAATAAGTGAATGGTGCCGCCAATGTAAAGCGTATTCGAGCCTGAGGTGATTTTCCAAACCGACGCGGCTTGAGTTTGAAATGTGGTGGCTGCCAATAAGGTAAGGCCAAGTTTTTTAAAAAGATTCATGAATGTCCTGAATGATTTTGTTAATCAAATAAAGTGTCAGTGATCGATTATTTTTATAATGCTGCTTATTTTTTAAGACCGCAGCGTATCTTACGTTATCAGTGTACTCATCTGAAGAGAGAGCGAAAGTATTCGATAACAGTTGTGTTTCTTTTTTCTTATTTTTAGCGAGTAAGACGCGCTTATATGCGAGATTCTGACGTATCAATAGTAGCGATACATGCGCGTGAATAATGATATTATTCGAGTCGTTTAAAATGTGTGTGTAGTGAGTTTTCGATGAAAAAAGAATTTGTCTCTATAGGTTTAATCAACCCCAAAAATACCGCGAATGTTGGCTCGGTTATGAGAGCGGCTGGGTGTTATCAAGCGGATCGGGTGTTGTATTCAGGTCAACGCTACGATCGTGCTGTCAAAATGTCTACGGACACCAAAAACGTGAGTACATCGATCCCTCTGGTCAATATAGAAACGCTCGGAGTGGATAGTTTGGTGGATGCCGTAGATTGTGATACCAAGATTATCTGTGTGGATTTGATTCAAGGCGCAACGCCACTTCCTGCTTTTAATCACCCCGAAAAAGCCTTGTATATTTTTGGCCCTGAGGACGGCACGATAGATCAAAAAATTGTAGATCGAGCGGACTTTGTGGTGTTTGTACCTACGATAGGCTGTATGAATCTTGCTGCTTCTGTGAATGTATTGCTTTATGACCGGTTGGCTAAGTCTGCTAGAAGTGACGCCGGTGATGAGCTTATTCGTCAGAGTAAGGATGTGAATAACAACGTTAAAGTACGTATTTAATGTAAGTGATCGCTGTTTTCTTATCTACTATTTTTCATATAGTTAACAGTATTTTGACTGTGATGTTGCCGCATCAATGAAAGAATGTATTCCAGCCTGAAGGCCATTTAGGAAGGGAGGCAAGTGTTTGGCGTATTTCGTTTTTTAAACATCTCCTTGTTCTTCGCTTCTTCCTTTTGGTTACATGGCATTTATTTTACGAAATAAAAGGAATGCATTCCGATGAGACCGTTAAAACGAGCAGTTATTGCTGGTTTAGTTTTTACGATACCTTCGCTCTATGCAGCAGAATTTTTACCGCATAGAGAGCCCTTAGAGCCCTTAAGTATGGAGGTGCAGTTAGGCGTTATTGCGACGACAGGCAATACTGACAGTTCGGCTTTGAAAGGTAGAGCGACAGTAAAGCAAGACTTTAGGACATGGAAAAATAAGTATGAGTTTGATGCCTTATACAAAAGAGATAAATATGATGGAGAGAATGAAACGACGGCACAAAAAATATTTTTATCAGCGCAAAGTGATTATAAATTGAGTGATGAAAATACGTCTGTTTTTATTTTTGGGTCGTATACAGATGATCGTTTTAGTGGCTATGACTATCAAAATACCCTTGCTGTTGGTTATTCTAGGCGATTGTTTTCTGACCAATACTCTTTTTTAGATTACAACATAGGACCAGGTTATTCCTTTAATAGTACGGATGTTGGGGGTAAGGAAAACGTCATCATTGTGCATGTAGAAGTGGAATACGAATATAATTTTAGTGCGGAAGTAAAGTTCACGCAGATGCTGGGTAGTGATGTTGCCGTGGAAGGAAATAAGAATACATTGTCCAAATCTGAATCTGCCATTACGGCGAGACTCAGGGATAATTTGAGTATGAAAGCGGCTTATAGTATCACTCACAATAGTGAGGTGCTTGATGATAGAGAGAAGACAGACTCAACGACCAGCATAACGCTGGCGTATTCATTTTAAATTAGAATAGATTGTTTTTTCCTGCTGCTGGCATTGTAGTGTCTTTTGTTTATGTTTTAATTTTTTATGTTTTAATTTTTTATGTTTTAATTTTTGAGGTTTCCTATGCGTTTCCAAGGAATAAAAGTCACGTTAGTGACGGGCTTTTTAGGCGCGGGTAAAACCACACTCATCCGACAGTTATTGACGCAATCACCACCTAACGAACGCTGGGCGGTATTGGTTAATGAATTTGGTGATATTGGGCTGGACAGTGCTTTTTATGCGGATTTAGATGTCGCTATTAGCGAGGTGCCAGGCGGTTGCGTGTGTTGTACAACGTCTGCCGCCTTTCAGCAAGGATTGAACCAACTGATCCGCCAATACAATCCAGATCGAATTTTCATCGAACCGTCTGGGCTTGGTCATCCTAAGCAAATTATTCAGAAGTTACGTAGTGATGCTTATCAAGATGTGTTGCTGTTAACGGGTGCTTTTTGTGTATTAGATGCTCGTAATTTAAATGACGAACGCTATACAAAACATGCCATTTTTAATGATCAAATTGAATCTGCTGATGGCATTGTGCTAAGCCATGTGAATCGTTATCAGCAAGATGATATCGATTTAGTCAAGGCTCGTTTTGGGCCTTTTTCTGTACTAAAACGTAAGCCAACCCTGTTTTTATCTGATCCTATGATGCTTGATATTGACTCTTTGGATATTGGTTTAAAAGACCTGCCGCTTCTATCAAATATTCCAAAAGAGGAGGCGCATCAGTCTCCTGAGCACCATACCCACGCTCATCATCATGGGCAAAAGAAAGCCCCACTGGATGATGACACTCGATATTATCAGAAGCAGCAAGATGCGATGCAGGTGTTAGGTTGGCGCTGGTCTCGTGATCATTGCTTTGATGAAGGAAAGGTCAGTTCAATTGTTCAATTTATAACGTCACTTGACGGTGTTTATCGAATTAAGGGTGTGTTCGTTATTAGTTCAACCGAGGCTGTTTTTGTGAATGTAGCGCGAGGTGAAATCTCTATGAATTCATCAGTATGGCATGAAGCCAGTCGAATGGAAGTCATAGGAGGCATTGAAGGCAATTGGCCTAATGCGCTCCGGCAGTGTTGTGATGACATTCTTTCTTAAGTACTTAGTAAGCACTTCTAAGCACTTCTAAGCACTTCTAAGTAATTCTAAGCAATTCTGCATGAAGGAATGGGGCTGATTGATGAATTTTTATGCCTTGGTACTTTACTGATTCTCTTTGTGTGTCTAAGGAATGTATTACCTTGGTCTATTTTGTCATTAACTTTGGCAACTTTTGTTATTGAGAGAAAAGCGCT
>CAXBGJ010000119.1:0-10085 GCA_963975045.1 uncultured Marinomonas sp.
TCGTCTATCGTCTATCGTCTATCGTCTATCGTCTATCGTCTATCGTCTATCGTCTATCGTCTGCCTATTTTCTTTGTGCGTTAGTTCTCTATGGCGTTAAATGTGTAAAGGTTATGTGTAAAGGTTATGTGTAGGGCTTTGAGTGTGTGACAGGTGTGGGTCTTGAGTGTGTGAGGTTTTTTGGTTTGGGTGTTGTTTTGTGCGATTAACTAGAAGTTAGTGTGTGATTTTTTGGGTGGTGAATTAGGTGTGAAGATTGTTGTGGGTTGTAGGGTGGTTGTTAGTTTTGAATAGAATAATTGTGCGAAGGTTTTTAATGATGTCTAGAAATAGACTGTGTTTTTTATAGATAAGATATTGATCTATAAAGAAAAGTGCTAATGGTGGAGGGAGGTGGATTCGAACCACCGAAACTTTCGTGGCAGATTTACAATCTGCTCCCTTTGGCCACTCGGGAACCCCTCCACAGCAGCGCGGCACATAGTATATGCCGCGCTTAACTATGTAAATAGTTTTTTAGGATTTATTTAATAGTTTTTCCAGTTTTGCTTTCATGCGCTCTTCTGGAGACAAATTATCATAAATATCTTCTGTCTTTGGTGTGCTTTTGACATTTTTGGTTTTTGGTTTGATGTCGTTTTTAGCTTGAGGTTTTTGTCTGTTTCTTGCTGGCTGGGCAGAGGCTGGTTTCTCTTTTGCTGGTCTGCCAGTGGTTGCAGGTCTGCTTGTGGGCGCTGTTCTTGCTTTTTTAGGAATCATTGATTCAGGTAAAGCAGGTTCATTGTTAACAGCTATACCCTCTAAATCTACTCGAGGTTGACCAGATAGAAGGCACTTCTTATATCTGTCTGAGCGTGTGTAGGCTGCTAGAGCTCGTTTTTGCTTGCTGGTGTTAAAGTCATCGTCCAGCACCATATCTTTGTCTATACCGACCTTCAGTGGCTTAGGTTGATTCCAGTCGAACGCTTTGGGATAACGGTCTTCAAGCATTTTGATAAGACGGCGATTGTTCTTTTGATTTTTTTGACGTTTCTTTTGCTCTGGCGTCAGGGTCGCGGTCTTAGTCGTGCTGTCACTTGCTTCTGGTACGCTAGTGTCGTTATCGACTAGTTTGTCGTCTTCTTGCAAGCCGTTAAGCTCAGGTTGTTGTGTGGTCATGTAATCAATCTGTTCTGTTGTCGTGGTTGTGGTGCTGCTGCTATCAGCATGCTCGTGCAATAAGTCAAAGTCGAGTTGGTGTTCAACCGCATCTACTTCAATTGCTTGCTTAGGGGCGGGCGCTGGGCTTAAAAGGTCAAGTGAGTCTTCAATATAGAGCTGCAATTGATCTTCTGTTGAGCGACCTGCCATATGTTGCAATAAATCCATCGATGCGCTGTACTCAATGGAAGAGGTGTTCTTTCCGTTTAATTTTTGTATTTCTTCGTTAGCATTGTCTAGCTGCTTTGTTAGCCAGTTAATTCTTGCTTCGAGTTTGGCAATAAGTTGTTCCATAAAAAACAAAGCTCAATTTTTTATTGGAGTCAGCGAAATACTTGGTGTATTGCTTGTGCCAATCATTTCTTTTTGCTGATCTTCGCTTGGTAGGGTGACAGAAATAGTGTCACCGTTTTGCTGCCAAACGTAAATCGTCGTAATTAAGAAGCCAGCGATAAAAATAGGTAATAATTTCATTTTACTTAGAAGGTAAGTCCTGCCCCAATCATGACGTGTTTGTCATAGGTTTCATTGCTACTGTTTAATATCTTTACATAGACATCTAGTCGCGATGTGTCAGAGGCTGCGATACGAAATCCTGCTTCTGGGTAGTATACGGTGTCTTCTAAAAATGAAATGCCGCCGCCAATAAATGACCACATTGGAATGCCTGGGAATATCTGAAAGGCTGGCGTAGCGCTGTAAAAGCGAGATCCTACCGTCGCGCCGCTTTCAAAAGTCTCCCCAATTACAAATGAAAAACCACCATAAAAAGAGATGTTTTCAGGCAGAGTGTATTCCATTGCAGCGTAGCCTATGGAGGTGACATTGCTTTGTTCGTTGCGACTGTCTGGTCGAGTTGCTGTGGATTCAAAATTTACTAAACTCGCAATTTGACCTTCAGCTAATGCGTTGGCACTAACTAGAACTAAAGCTGCAAGTAGAAGTGATTTCATTTTTTGTCATCCATTTGGTTTAAGCGGTTCAGCATTTGGGAAAGAGAAGACTCCCAATTGGATTGCTGTTCTTTTGTTTGAGTTAGAGCGTTTTGAATGTCACTTTTTTCTTCGCTAAGTTCATAGTTTTGCATTTCTAATTCAGCAATGCGTTTACGAAGTGAACCAATCTCTTCTACAGCTTCATTGATGCGTTGTTCTAAGTGGTGTAGTAGTTCGTTATTCATTGTATCTGTCCTAAAATCAAAAAAATCGCCCTTGATTGTGTGGGCGTAGTTGTATAAAAATTACCAGGCTATTACGACATCTTGTTGTTGAACGTTTAATATGTGAGAGTCAACAACAAGCTCTCCAACTGAGAAGTTGGGTTGTACTTGTTTTATTGTAACACTGATATTTGCATTATTCAGCTGAGTTTGAGCGGATTGGAGCTGATTAAACACCTCATAACGACGATAAACGTTGAACTTATCACCTTGTTTGATTCCTGCCAATGATCCTGCTGATATATGTATTCTGTTGCCTTCCGTGCGAAAAATATTAGCAATAAAAGGCTGGCAGCGAAGCTGCTCACTTGTATCTAAAGCGCTTTCTTTTAATGCTTGTTGTACTACTTTACCATAGTGCACTGTCCAAAATTTTGCGCTTCCAAAACCAATTCTTGCGTGATCGGATATATCCCAGTTCCCTATCTCGCTGTATCTGTGTTCGAACAACAGTGCGCCACTGAAACCATCATATATATATATATCGACCACAAAGTTTCTTTCTTTATCAATTCCTTCGTCTAAAGCGTCTTTTTCGTCTTTATCATTAGGACGCCTTAAATAGACTTCACCAATGTCTCTAATAACGCCGCTGACAATATATTGAACGCCAAGTTGTTCGCTGATTCGTGTGACGTTCGTTAAGGAGCCATCATAATTGGTAGAAGAAGGCGCATTTAATAGATCCGGGTAGATAGCAATGTTTGTGGCTGTCAGCGCTCTTAAATAGCCCTGCTTATTTATTTCATCCGCTAGACCTTTGGGCAGTTCTCTGGATATATTGCTCAGTTCTCCCAATCTTGCTTGCTGAGGCGTTTGTAGCTCAAATCCAGTAATACCAACGGTTTTTTTATAATAATTGGTTGGGCCTGTGCTGCATTGGGAATCTGGTGTGACATCAACACGAGCAACGACCCTAAGGAAATCGCCATTTTGCTCTTCAGAAATGATACGGGCCTTTTGGACGTGTCCTGAACTTCGTATTTCTAGACTAGACTCGAGTTCGCCATTATAAAGTTCATCCTTAACATTGACTCTAGAGCCTGATTCAAGAACGGCTTGTTTTATCGCTTGCTGAGTGGCTCGATAGCGCGCATCGGTCACATCGTCGTTATAAATAACCGCTTCACCAATCGCATCAACCGTTTTTGAAAAAACAGTGAGTGGTAAAGATAAGGCGATAGCGATGATTAATAAGTACTTCAAGGACAGCATCATTATTCAATGCTATAGAAGTTAGTCGTCGGTGTGGAATTCTCAACGTTGATTGCACGGTAGCCAGGCTGAACACTACAGTTCGGGTTAGATTGTATGCCATTAGGAGAGCTTACACATTGACGGAAGTTTTCTTGTAGCGCCATTTCAACGACTGTTTCGAACGTACCATCTTCATGTTCACGTTGTGACACGACTTTGGCACCCACTAAATAAGCATCAACATACGTTCTTAGCTCATCGTTTTGCATTACCATATTGCTCAACGAGCTGGAGCCGTCGATTTTCAAACCATAAACGCGTTCAGATAAGTTTCGGTAAGCATCTAACATTGAACTACGCAGCGTCATGATGCGAGCTTGCGATTTGGAGAGACGCTTACTTGTCATCATGGCGGCATAACCAGTGGCAGTGACAACAATAGGCTCTTGTTTAATAACGGCAATGGTGTTGTTTGCATTTTGCGCACCGTTTTGAGCGTAACCGTAAGGTGAGCTATTTCCAACAGTGTTGCCGTTACACGGAGCGACAGTAGTACAAGGGGTGCCTGTTCCAGCCGTTCCTGGTTGGTTAAGATTTTGACAACCGGCGAGAATTATTGCACCTATGGCTATTAAAAAAATTCGAAGTGTTCGTGTCATGGTGGTGCCCTTTGTATGGATGTCTTTACCTTAATATCCTGCGTTGAAAAATAGTATGTGTTGCATAGTGCTGTTTCAATTAAGCGAGTTACTGCTGCAGGAATTAACTGAATAATTTGTTCGAAAATCCCTTTGTTTTTCAACATGGCTAATCTAATGAACAAAATGTAAACCATTTTACGCTCTAGCGTCCATGTTTGGGCATCGAAAAAAACGCTTTTTCTTTGTTTTTGATAGTAAAACGGTTCTTTAGGTGCATTTTTTAAGATTGTTTAGGGCATTTTGTCGTGGGGGTCTCTTTTATAGAGGCAAATTTACATTTTTTTGGGGTGTGGAGTGTCAGTTATTAATTAATGTATACTGTTTTTTTATACAGTATTTTTTGAAGGGTATGTTGCAAAATCGAAAAATTATTCATGTTGATGCGGATTGTTTTTACGCTGCGATAGAAATGCGTGATGACCCAAGTTTGCGAGATATTCCTATCGCCATCGGAGGGCCAGAAAATACTCGCAGCGTTCTTTCTACAGCGAATTATGCTGCTCGAGTTTATGGCGTTCGTTCCGCTATGCCAACATCGGTTGCCAAACGCCTATGCCCAGCATTGCGAGTGCTACCTGGTAATATGCATAAGTACCGAACGGCCTCTGAGCAAATGCACGTTATTTTCCGAGAGTTTACCGATATTATTGAACCTTTATCCTTGGATGAAGCGTATCTTGACGTGACAGATTCGCCACACTTTCAAGGCAGCGCCACACGGATTGCTGAGGAAATACGCTCAAGAATATTGTTGGAAGTTGGTATTACGGTTTCTGCAGGAGTGGCGGCTAATAAGTTTATTGCGAAGGTGGCCAGTGATTGGGATAAGCCGGACGGCTTAACGGTAGTAACACCGGAGAAGCAGTTTGAATTTGTCTCAACGATACCTGTTAAATCAATTTCTGGTATTGGCCGTGTAGCCCAGGAGAAGCTGGCCGTATTGGGCGTATTCAACTGTGCTGATTTACAAACGTTAGATTTTGTTGTGTTACAAAAAAACTTCGGCAGCATGGCTTTTCGTTTGTCTCAGTTCGCACTTGGTATTGATGATCGCCCTGTTTCCGTCTCGCGAGAAAGAAAAAGTATCTCAGTCGAGCATACTTTTTCAAAAGACTTACCGGACCTTAAAGAATGTCAAACAGTGTTGCCTATTTTGCTAAGCGATTTAAAAAAACGTATGACAGGGCGAAACTTTGAATCACAACTGAGTAAGTATTATCTCAAGATGAAGTTTGATGATTTTAAGCAAACAACGATAGAGCAGCCCATCAAAAATAAATTATCCGATGATGTGTTTTTGGTGCTATTGCAACAGGCATACGAGCGCTATCGACGTCCAGTGCGCCTTATTGGTGTTGGTTATCGATTGTCACCACCAAAACCGCTTCAGTTGATCTTACCTTTTTCTTAGTTGTGTAAAATTCGATCAACTTTCTCAGGGTTTACTATACTCAGCAGAGTAAACCGTGCAGGAGGTGTTTATTATGTTAAAACGGCAGGAAAAATTTAACAGTACGAATCTAAGTATGCCCGATCCTTTGTCTCATCGGTTACGCTTTGAAGTGGAACAAACCTTGAGTTGTTTGTATGCGGATGCGTCATTGATAGATCAGATAGATCCTTTGTACCTGCCTTTTGCCACTTGGTTGAGCCAAAAAACGGAGAGTGGAGTAGGGCCCTTAATTGTTGGTGTTGGCGGTGCTCAAGGATGCGGTAAGACAACTTTTTGTAGTGTTATTAGTCGTATCTTGAATAAAGGGTTTGATCTGAATTGTATTGTATTGAGCTTAGATGATTTATACAGCACGTACCATGATCGGCTCAAATTCGCTAACGAAACGACCTCTATGTTTTCTGTACGAGGTGTGCCTGGAACGCATGATGTTGCTTTTGCGTTGACGCTTTTTGAAAGACTGAAAAACCTGAAGGATGGGGAGGTAATGAAGTTCCCTTGTTTTGATAAATCGGTTGATGACCGAAAAGCAGTGCATTTATGGCAAGAAGTTCAAGGCCCCGTTGATGTGGTTTTATTCGAAGGGTGGTGTGTTGGGGCACCGCCTATAAATGACACTATCTATCGTCCGATAAATCAACTTGAGAAAGAAATGGATGCCGATGGTTTGTGGCGAAACACCGTGAATCAGCTGTTGAAAGACGATTATCAGAAACTGTTTGCAAAAATAGACCTCATGGCATGGATGCAGGCGCCCAGTTATGACGTTGTCTATCATTGGCGTAATAAACAGGAGCGAATGTTGGAAGACCATCTTCATGACATTCATGGCATCTTGCTTGATACGATTGATTTAAAAGTAATGTCTAGTGAAGAATTAAAACGTTTTATGCAATATTACGAGCGTTTGACGCGTCATATGTTGGCGGTGATGCCGGAACGTGCGGATGTGCTTTTTAAATTGAATAAAAAGCAGCAAGTAATCGAAATGCGCTTTCCCATTGAACATTAGGCAGGTAGTTACTCGTCAACAGTCGAGTGAAAAACGTCAATATGATAGGCTATGGCAAATTGCGATAGCCTATTTTTTTGGAGTGTTAAAAATGAGCGAATTACTGCCATCTGTCTTAGTAGAAACGAACAGTCAGCCGGATGCGGCTATTATTTGGTTGCATGGTCTTGGCTCGGACGGACACGATTTTGAATCATTGGTTCCGGCTATGTCGTTGTCACCGGAGCTCAAAGTGCGTTTTGTTTTTCCTCATGCTCCCAAGCGTCCCGTTACGGTAAACGGTGGCATGGTTATGCGTGCGTGGTACGACATTTATGAAATGACGCTAGATCGAAAAGTAGACATGGCAAATATTGATGAGTCTTGTTGCCAAGTGGCAGATTTGATACAGGATCAAATTGATAAAGGGATTGCTCCCAGCCGTATTATATTGGCTGGGTTCTCACAAGGTGGGGTGATTGCTTACCAAACCGCGCTACGAACTCAGCACACATTAGCGGGCGTTATGGCGCTGTCAACGTATCTAGTGAATGGCGATGACGTCCCAGATGCGTCGGAGAGCCCTAATGGCCTGACCCCAATTTTGATTCACCATGGCTTACAGGATGCCGTAGTGGCTCCTGTGTTGGCAACACAAGCTCGTGATCGTCTGCTGTCAAAAAACTTTGCGGTTTCGTATCAGAGTTATGATATGCCTCATGCTGTTTGTCCTGAGCAAATAAAGGATATTTCAAGCTGGGTAAATGCTAGATTGGCTTAACCCTTTCTATTTTATACAAGGTGTTTTTCATGTCTAAAGAGCATGCGGAGTGGTTAGAGTTTGCGAAAACTCTTGCTATAACGGCAGGAAAACTAGTCATAGAAGCGAGGCAAAACTCAGTATTTGTCCGTGACTACAAAGCAGATCATGAATTGGTGACATCGACGGATTTAGCGGTGGATCAGTATATATGTTCGAGTATTGTGGCGCGTTATCCTTCTCATCGTATCTTGTCGGAAGAATCGTCCCCTAATATGAACCTTGGGGACATTGCCGATGAAACGCCCGTTTGGGTGATTGATCCGATTGACGGTACGGTAAACTTTGCCCATGGTCATCTTCATGTTGCTGTGTCGATTGGTCTTTTTATCGGTCAGCAACGTATTTTAGGTGTGGTGAATGCGCCTTTCTTAGGTGAATGTTTCTGGGCGACTAAAGGAACAGGCGCTTATTGCAATGATAAAAAACTGTCGGTTTCTGGTGCCAAAGAGCTTAGAAATGCATTGGTTGCGACCGGTTTTCCTTATCAAAAAACAGCATTGTCTCCCATCGTGGAACGTGTCTCTCGTGTGTTGCATCATTGCCAAGATATCCGCCGCAATGGTTCTGCTGCGCTGGATTTATGTTGGGTCGCTGCGGGACGCCTAGACGCCTATTTTGAAAGTGTAAAGCCTTGGGATATGGCGGCTGGGGCTCTGATTGCAGAGGAAGCGGGAGCAAAAGTAGGGGCTTACTTGCCACAAACTGGCGTTTGGCCTGAGGTAGTGAGTGGAGAGGGACTTTTGGTTTCGACGCCTGCGCTTTATGACGATTTATTGAGCGTGTTAGATATTTCAGTACCGTTCTGAGTATTTACTGAGCGTTCTCTGAGTACTGGTAATCGGTATGATGGTATAACGGCAATACAGGCTGATCATCATGGTGGCCAGACGGTATATTTTTATTTATTTGGATGGATTATGTCTTTTACTGCATTTTTAATGGCCTTACTTTTTTCTGTTGGGATTATGGCGATCTCTATTTGGTTTATTCGTCACCAACTTAAATTAAACCGACGTCGAGAAAGCCGTATTCTGGCGGGCGAAAATCGCTTTGTTGAAGAGCGCCAAAAACGTATTGACAGCGTTCGTGTGCTGTTAAAAGTGGCGGGTACGGATGAAATAAACTGGATTGAAGCAAGCATTAGGATCAAGAACTTGCTTGATCAATTGAGTGAAGATTTATCGGAACATGAGGATGTTTCTGCTTTTTATATCGTTACAGAAAAAACGCTGCACATTCCAACGCATGAGCAGTGGAAAGACTTGCCAAAAGAGGCAAAGGTGAAGTTCAGTAAGGAAATGGACGCGTATGAAAAAGAACATGCTGAGCATCTGGCGCGCGCCAAAGTAGCATTAATGGCTTACTCTTTTTAGCGATGCTGATTGAGTTGCTCGTATCTATAGTTTCTCTCTTTCTGCTTTTGGCTTCTTTGATGGTATTTTTTATTCGTCATAAGTCAAAAGTCCCTTACTATAGATTGACGAAGACACAATGTGTCGACCTATTAGTAAGCGCTGCTCAAGGCCGTTTGCCCGAGCATGAGTGGTATGCTTTTATTGGCATGAATATTAGAGATAATAAAGCGTTAGATGTTTTGCGAGAGCAATGTTTGTTGCTGGATGAGTGTGGGGTTAGAGGGACGTGCTTAGTTGATGGGCAGTCTTGTGTGTCTTTTAATAAAGGTGGCATTCAACGGTTGGAAACACTGTTGGATGAATGGCGGTTTAAAACGGATTATTTGGTCTGATTGAGTTAATAATTGAAGCGGATGGGTTTAGATATGATGAATGATATGCAGGCGTTTTTTGATCAAGGTTCTGAGTTAATGCCTTGGCTGGTTGATAGTGTTATGAACTTAATTGTTGGTATTGTTATTTTCTTTGTAGGTAAATATATTGCCTCTAAAGTAGCCAAATGGTGTGAAAATCGACTGCTTAAGTCTTCTGTTGATAAAGCGGTTGCAGGATTTGCATCGAGTATTTTGTACGCCTTAATGTTTGCGGGTATTGCCTTAATGGCGCTTGGGCAAATTGGTGTTGAAACGACATCCTTTATTGCAATTTTGGGTGCGGCTGGTTTAGCGGTTGGCCTTGCATTGCAAGGTTCTTTGTCAAACTTTGCCTCTGGTGTTCTGATCATTTTGTTACGCCCATTCCGTTCCGGCGATTTTATTGATGCGGGTGGCCAAATGGGAACCGTGAATCGTATAGAGTTGTTCCATACTTACCTCAAGACACCTGATAATCGTGTGATTATCGTGCCAAATTCTTCAGTAATGAACGGTTCTATCGTGAACTTCTCAAGAGAGTCTACCCGTCGTTTGGATCTTGTTGTTGGTATTAGTTATGACGCCGACATTCGTCTAGCAAAACAAATCATGGAAGACATTGTTAATGCGGATGAGCGTATTTTAAAAGACCCTGCCTGTGTCATTGCGGTGTCTGAGTTAGCGGATAGTTCAGTGAACTTCTTCTTACGCCCTTGGGTTGCGTCTGGCGATT
>CAXBGJ010000120.1:0-9999 GCA_963975045.1 uncultured Marinomonas sp.
TTGCGTGTTTTACAAGAACGCACCATTGAACGTGTTGGCAGTACAACGCCGATTTCAGTCGAACTTACTGTCATTGCGGCCAGTAAGGACAATCTTGCTCTATTAGGCGAACAAGGAAAATTCCGTAAAGATTTATTCTATCGACTAAACGTCGCTAGCCTAACCATTTCACCACTCAGGGACCGCCCTGAGGATATTCTACCACTCTTCCATCATTATGCCTGCAAAGCCTCAGGGCATTTTTCCAAACCGTTACCAACCATGACCCCCGCCTATTTGGATCATTTAATGCAGCATCCATGGCCAGGCAATGTGCGAGAGCTTAAAAATGCCGCAGATCGATTTGTACTGGGCATCAGCGAAACCTCCCTTGCGTCCATTAAGCGCGAAGACGACATGAATGGCAGTTATGAAGATCGCATGGAACAGTTTGAACGACATATACTCGGAGAAGGGCTCAGGGCCACCAATGGGCAACTAAACGAAGCGGCAGAACTGTTGGATATGTCGCGTAAGACACTGTATCGAAAAATGAAAAAGCACCAACTAGACAAACAACAATTTAAGCCTCACGAAACCATAGGACAAGAATGACCCATCCACCCATTAAGGATGAGACTTTAGCGTCCCAAAGCAAAGTCGTAAAAACCAAAAATAAAACTAAGCCTTTGTTTTAAAATGATTTTATAGCATTGGCATCGACTTTGCTCTAGATGAGACAATCCTTCATTAATGCAGGATTGACTCATCCCCGACTACGGAACCTCCCGACCGGTGATAACAATAAAAAATACATCACGAGGAAAACAATAATGCCTATTAAATTACTGACTGGTTTAGTGCTCTCAAGCTCACTGCTTTTAGGAGCCAGCACCGCCCTAGCCGATGATTGCAGTTATCGAGGCGTCTTAGACGATAAGTTCTGTGATGAAAACTACGACCTAGTTGCCGACTTACCAAAAGACTCAAGCCAATGGCGCGACCCAAGCACACTCGTCTTTACTTACACTCCCGTAGAAGACCCAGCCGTCTATAAAGACGCATTCAGTGACTTCCAAAAATACCTAAGTGAAATGACGGGTAAAAAAGTGGTTTACTACACGGTTCATTCTAACGCCGCAGAAGTAGAGGCATTGCGTTCTGGTCGTCTACACATTGCTGGTTTCTCAACAGGACCAACAGGCTACGCGGTTAACCTAGGTGGCTTAGTACCGATTGCGGTAAAAGGCACGGAAGAATCGTTCCAAGGTTACAACTTAATCACCATCGTCCGTAGCGATAGCAGCATCCAACAAATGGCTGACTTGAAAGGCAAAGTAGTTGCTCATACGTCCGCGTCATCAAACTCTGGCAACTTAGCACCTCGCGCTATTTTTCCTGCTTTGGGTTTAACACCAGACAAAGACTACGAAGTAAAATACTCAGGCAAACATGACCAATCCGTCATGGGTGTATTGTCCGGTGACTACGATGCGGCCCCTGTTGCTTCAGATGTTTTCAAACGCATGGTTGACGCTAAACGCGTAAGTAAAGATGATTTTCGCATCATTTATACCAGCCCTCGCTTTCCAACTTCGTCTTTTGGCTACGCCCATGACCTTAATCCTGAGTTAGTCGAAAAAATCAAAAAAGCGTTTTTCACTTTCCGCTTCCCAGCTGAAATGCAAAAAACCTTTGGTGGTGCTGACCGTTTCTTCCCGATCACCTACAAAGAAGATTGGCAAGTCATCCGTGATATTGCTCACGCAACAGGAACCGCTTACACAAAAACGGGACTTAAACAGCTAGCCGAAGCAGACGCTGCCAAAGCCGCCGCAAAACGAGAAAAAGCAGCTAAGGCCGCAGCAAGCAAAAGCCAATAATCTGCTCTTTTTCTAAATCACACTCATTTAAATAAATACTAACCAGCAACCTGAATAATCAGGTTGCTCGGGCCTCTTTGTCTGTAGGAAAACACCATGTCTGTCACTCATAACACAGCTGAGCGTTCAAATTTTCTTGAAATTCGAAACTTAAAAAAAGAATACACAGCGGGTAATCCCATTTTAAAAGGGATAAATATCAACATTACCGAACCCGGTATCATCGCTATCATCGGGCCTTCTGGAACCGGTAAAAGCACCTTACTTCGCTGCATCAACCGCTTAATCGACCCAACAGACGGGCAAATATTGTTTGACGGTGCTGACCTCTGCTTAGCTAAAGGCTCTCAACTGCGTAAACTTCGTCGTCAAGTAGGGATGGTTTTTCAGGAATACAATCTTGTTGAACGCTTAACTGTCATTGAAAACGTCCTAACAGGTCGTCTTGGTTATATGTCTGCCTGGAGCGCTTGGCGCAGAAAGTTCAGCCAAGAAGACATCAACACGGCATTTGAACTACTAGACGCCGTTGGCTTAACAGAACACGCAAAGAAACGCGCAGACAGCTTGTCTGGTGGTCAACGCCAACGTGTGGGTATTGCGAGAGCCGTTATGCAAAACCCACGGGTTCTATTAGCCGACGAGCCAACGTCCTCTCTTGACCCAAAAACAGCGGTCGAAATTATGGAACTGCTAGAGCGTTTCTCTGAAGAAAAAAACATTCCAGCCCTGGTCAATATTCATGACGTAAAACTAGCAAGTCGTTTTGCCAAACGCATGATTGGCATGAGTGATGGGGTTGTTGTGTACGACGGTCCTCCTGAAAACATTACCGATGAGCATCTAAAACAAATTTATGGAGGTGAATCATGGCTGGTATAAATTCAACTCAAAACAGAGAGAACCCATTCAAACACAACTGGTTTGTCAGCGCGATTTGGCTGCTTGTTGTTTTCTATGTCGCTTACACATTCAACGCAATGGATCTAAGCTGGGGACGTATTTACGAAGGGTTTGGACACGCCAGTAATCTATTGGATCGCATGATACCGCCTAACTTTAGTCGCTGGTCATTGTTGTTAAGTGGCTTAATAGAAAGCCTTGAGATTGCTGTTATTTCAACTATCTGTGGCATTTTCATCTCTTTATTTTTAGGGCTATTCGCCGCTCGTAATATGATGCCTAGCTGGGTCAGTACACCAGTTCGAACACTGATCGCGCTTTGCCGTACCTTTCATCCGGTAATCATTGCCATCCTATTTGTTAAAAGTGTTGGGTTTGGCGCTTTGGCAGGGATCCTAACCTTGATCGTTGCCTCCATTGGCTTTATAGCCAAGCTCTTTGCCGAAGCGATCGAAGAAATCTCATTGAAGCAAGTCGAAGCCATTCGTGCCACGGGCGCAGGGTTTACCAGCATCATCTTATTCTCGGTGATGCCGCAGGTATTTGCTCGCTTTATTGGTTTCTCGACCTACCAACTCGACTCTAACCTTCGTAACTCCACCATGGTGGGAATTGTTGGTGCTGGCGGCCTAGGTGGCACACTTTTCTCAGCCTTTCAGCGTTTTGATTACGACTTTGTCGCGGCGATTCTAATCGTCATTATTGCCCTGATCATGTTTGGTGAATTTCTCTCCAACATCGTTCGTCGCATTTTTCGCTAGTTTGACCTAGGAGCCTACTTTATGAATACAATAGATCATCACTGGCAGCGTTTTACCTTAAAGCAAAAATTATCTCGTTATGCCGTTTACTTAGTGCTTGTTATGGCCTTTGTTCAATCCATACAATCTGTAGAAGTCATCCCTGAGTTTTTGTTGGATGCGCCAGAGCAAATGGGCGACATGTTTTCTCGTATGTGGCCGATTGATTTTGCTTATTATCCAGTCGCGGTTCATGACGCTATGGTTGAGACCTTGAACATCGCTACGCTGGGCACGCTAATCACATTAATTTTTGCCATTCCTTTGGCACTGATGAACGCCAGCAATATTGTAAATTCAGTATGGTGCCATTGGATTTCTCGCTTCTTTCTCGTGTCTTCTCGCTCTGTAAACTCTTTGGTTTGGGCGCTGCTTTTTGTGTCTATCTTTGGCCCTGGCATCATTGCGGGTGTCTTGGCGATTGCCTTTCGCTCGATTGGTTTTGTCGGCAAACTGCTTGGGGAAGCCATTGAAGAAGTGAACATGGGATCGATAGAAGCCTTGAAAGCCACCGGAGCCTCTTGGATGTCTATCTTAATAAAAGGCTACTGGCCTCAAGTCTTACCGGCTTTCTTTAGTATCGTATTGTTTCGTTGGGACATTAATGTCCGAGAGTCTGCGGTATTGGGTTTGGTCGGCGCAGGCGGCATTGGTGTGGTACTGGATGACTCGATGAATTTATTCCAGTGGGATCGAGTCGCTATGTCGCTGTTGGCCATTTTCATCATCGTTATTTTGGCTGAAATTGTGGTGGTAAATATTCGTAAACGCCTAATCTAATCGAATGTAAAAACGTCAATCGTTAAAACAAAAAAGGAGCCAATATGGATATGGCTCCTTTTTTATTGGGCTTAAAATTAAACCGCTAAACGCATTTCAAATTACTCTACATCTTCCTTCGTCGACAAACCTTCAGGCCGTTTAGGGAAGGTGCGTCGTACTATTACAAAGAATAATGGTACGAAGAAAATCGCCAATATGGTTGCCGTCAGTGTTCCACCCACAATACCCGAACCGATAGAAATTCGACTATTCGCACCAGCACCAGAAGAGAGTGCTAATGGCAAGGTGCCCACAATAAAGGCCATTGACGTCATGATAATTGGGCGCAAACGAAGACGAGCCGCTTGAGTTGCCGAATCCCAGACATTGGCCCCTCTACGATAAGCTGCCTCTGCAAACTCAACAATCAAGATCGCATTTTTGGAAGACAAACCTATGGTGGTCAGTAAGGCAACTTGGAAATACACATCGTTTTCTAGACCACGAATATGTGCCGCGGCTGCCGCACCAATAACACCAAGAGGGATAACTAGAATCACCGAGAAAGGCACAGTCCAACTTTCATACAAAGCCGCTAAACATAAGAAAACAACTAAGATAGAAATAGCATACAAGGTTAATGTTTGACCACCAGAAAGACGTTCCTGATAAGACAAACCACTCCACGCGCCTGTCGTACCGGCAGGTTGAGCATCCGACAACCGCTGAAATTCATCCATTGCATCGCCAGAACTTACGCCAGCAGCACCAGAACCTTCGAGCTGGTAAGAGGCCGAACCATTAAAGCGTGACAAACTTTTCGCACCATAAGTCCACTCTGAAGACGCAAATGCAGAAAACGGAGTCATAGTGTTGTCGTTACCGCGCACATACCAGTGTTTTAAATCTTCAGGAGATGAGCGATATTGCGCCTCACCTTGCATATATACCGTTTTGACTCGACCGCGGTCAATGAAGTCATTGACATAACTTCCCGCCCAAGCACTGCTCAACGTAGAGCTGATATCAGACAAAGACAAGCCTAACGCAGACGCTTTTTCTTGGTCTATATCAATATGTAACTGCGGTGCTTCAGATTCACTGCCTAAACGAACGCCAGATAACAATGGGCTTGTACGCGCATCACTTAACAAGGCATCACGCATTGTCGTTAACGTTTCACGACTTGTATTACCAGAGGCTAACAGTTGAAAAGTGAAACCATTAGTTTGACCAAGACCACGAATAGAAGGGGGAATCAAAGAAAAAATTCTCGCATCACGGATTCCTGCAAACGCACCGTAAGAACGACCAACAATCGCGCTCGCACTGTCTTTAGGATCTTCTCGTTCAGACCAATCGGTTAATGCAGCAAAAGCCAAACCGGCATTTTGACCACTACCCATAAAGTTAAAACCAGAAATAGTAAACAAGGCTTCAACATTCTCTTTCTCTGTCACCAAGAAATGATTTTCCACCTCTCGCATGACTTCATTAGTTCGAGCCAAAGAAGCACCTTCAGGTAAAGACACCATAACAATGACTCGGCCTTGATCTTCCGTCGGTAAGAAGCCGCTTGGTAGGGCTGACATCATGTAAACAAGACCAGCAAGAATAACACCATAACCCAACATCCAGCGAACAGGCTGCTTTATAAGACGGTTAACACGACCTGCGTAAACGCCAGTTGTACGATCAAAGCTGCGATTAAACCAACCACCCAAACCTTTCTTAGACACTTCATGATTAGGTTTAAGTAACGTGGCGCACAAAGCAGGAGTTAAGGTTAACGCGACAATAACCGAAAGCACCATAGCGGCAATAATAGTGATCGAGAACTGACGATAAATCACACCGGCAGAACCACTAAAGAAAGCCATTGGCAAGAATACGGCTGATAGAACCACCGCAATACCGATCAAGGCACTGGTGATTTCGTTCATCGATTTCAACGTCGCTTCTCTTGGTGATAGGTTTTCTTCCGCCATCACTCGTTCTACGTTTTCCACGACAACGATGGCATCATCCACCAGCAAACCAATCGACAGAACAACACCAAACATGGTCAAGGTGTTAATCGAGAATCCAAAAACTTCCAAAACACCAAACACGCCCAGCAATACCACTGGAACCGCAATGGCTGGAATTAAGGTTGCGCGCCAATTCTGTAAGAATATGAACATCACAATGACAACCAAAGCGATGGCTTCAAACAGCGTTTTAACCACTTCTTCGATTGAAATTTTAATGAAGGCAGTGTTATCAACAGGGAACGCTAATTTATAACCATCAGGGAAATTAGGCTCTAACTCACCCAACACTGCTTTGACACTTTCAGACGTAGATAAAGCATTTGCCCCTGGTGACAGCATAACAGCCAAACCAGATGCAGGATGACCATTCAAGCGGGCAATGTTGCTATAAGACTCACTACCAAGCTCGACTTTCGCCACATCACTTAAACGTACTGTTGCGCCACTGTCATCGTAAGCCAAGATGATCTTCTCGAATTCTTCGACAGTTTGTAATTTAGACTGGGCTGTCACACTGACGTTTAACTCTTGTCCTTGTACAACGGGATACGCACCTAAGCTACCTGCGGCAACTTGAGTATTTTGCGCTTTAATGGCAGAAGAAACATCTGAAGGCATTAACTTGTAAGAAGACAGCTTCAGTGGGTCTAACCAAACACGCATGGCGTATTCCGCACCAAACACTCGAATGCTACCAACCCCATTAACACGTGCGACTGTGTTTTGCACACTAGACACAAGGAAGTCAGAAATATCGTAAGCAGAATCCGTATCGGTTTCGTCATAAATAGCCGCAACCATTAAGAAATCTGAATTTGATTTCGTAACCGTTACACCACTTTGTTGAACCGATTCAGGCAAACTGGAGGTAATCTGTTGTACTTTATTTTGCACTTGAACCTGAGCAAGATCGGCATCTGTGCCTTGTTCAAAGGTTACCGTAATGCTCGAACTACCCGTTGATGTACTAGAAGAAGAGAAGTACAACAAACCATCAAGACCAGTGAGTTGTTGCTCCAACACCTGAGTCACACTATTTTCAACGCTTTGTGCAGAAGCGCCTGAGTAGGTGGCTGAAATATTGATTGAAGGTGGCGCAACATCAGGATACTGAGCCACAGGCAAAGTCATGATAGAACCAAGACCTGCCAGCATAATGGCAATGGAAATAACCCAAGCAAAAACAGGACGATTAACAAAAAAGCGAGCTAACATATCAACGACCCTTATTTAGACAACGATGTCGTTGCTACATTTTGCGCCATCATGGCACCAGTTTGGCTATTAAACTTCAGCTCAACTGCCGTCACTTCACTGCCAGTTCTGATTTTTGAGGACCCTTCCACAACGATTTTATCGCCAGCATTAATACCTGAAGCAACCAACCACTCATTACCGATGGCTCTTGTTGTCACAAGTATGCGTTTTTCAATCACATTGTCCGCACTTACCACATAAGCAATTGGGTTACCTTTCACATCGCGAGACACACCTTTTTGAGGCACTAAGATAGCGGCATTGTAAGTAGCTTCATGTATTTCACCACGAACAAACATACCAGGCAGCAATAGGTTATCTGGATTAGGGAATTCAGCACGTAAAGTAACACTGCCAGTTGATTCATCTACGCTCACTTCGCGCGCTTTTAAAACACCAGGGTATTTGTAGGTTGTGCCATCTTCAAGCGTCAGTGATACTTTGTTACTGCCCTTGACTACATCATCACCTAACAACAATGAACGTTGATGTAATTGGTCCAAACTGGTTTGAGATAAATCGACATAAATAGGATCCAAAGAACGCACTGTTGTCATTGTTGTTGTTTGACTTGCCGTTACCAAGGCACCAACCGTGACTTGAGAGATACCAATACGTCCATCAATAGGCGACGTAATTTTGGTGTATTCTAAATTGATTTTCGCACTTTCCAATGCCGCTTCCGCTTTCTTTTGATTTGCTACTGCTTCAAGATAAGCCACATGCGCATCATCTGTGTCAGATTGCGAGACGTTGTTTTGTTTACGTAATTCAGCGAATCGTTTATCCGTTCTACCCGCTGCTGCTAAAATCGCATTAGCGGAATCTAAATCTGCTTGGGCTTGTTTATTGGAAGATACGTAAGTCGAATCGTTCAAAAAATAAAGTACATCGCCAGCGTTAACGCGTTGCCCTTCTTCAAACAAACGCTGCTTTACTAAGCCACCTACTTGAGGTCGTATTTCAGCAACAAGACTCGCTGCCGTTCTTCCAGGAAGCTCTGTTTTTAACTCAACTTTCTGAGGCTCAATGACCACAACGCCCACTTCAACCTTAGGTGCTGATTTAGCGGCAGAAATAGGTTTCGCCTCTTCCTGACAACCTGCTAAAAGCACTAATAACAGTGCACCCGAAGCATATTTAAATTTTGTGAGCATTTATTTGAGTTCCTTAGAAATTAAAAACAATAATTGATCATTACTATAATGGATAGCGACGCTTACAATATAGGATGAAACGTGTAAATTAATGAAAATTGATACTTTTCACCATTCAACTCTGTTTAATTTTCTGCATTATTAATGCCATTAGACAACTTTATATTAAAAAATACATTTTTTTGCATTATTCAACAAAGTAATAATTCGTTTCGAATTTTATGTTTAAAAGATGACAATTTATCGAAAACTTTTAAATGAATACAAAATGAAAAGCCTGTTTCTTATCTGGAATTAAGATTAATGTCGCTTAAATAGACCTTTTATTTGCGACCAGCGGCTCACCAACATAGCCAAAAAAATCAAACAACAACCAAAAACTTGTCCGCCCCCCATCGATTCGCTAAACCAGAAAACGGCAAAAATAGCCGTCCAGACAGGTTCCAGATTCATAATAACGGCGGCATGACTCACCTGAGTTAAGCTCATGCCATACGTCTGCAACAGAAAACGGAGACTCGTCGCAATGAGTGTACTGGCTAAGAACCAACCCGCGACACCCATACTAATACTGTGAGGAAGTGTTTCTGTTATTAGAGAAAGGCTGAGTAACAACACCCCAGCGACACTCAACTGAATCGCCGTTAATACCAACACATGCATGCGCGTCGAAGATCGCGATAATAAGTTAAACTGAAAAGCCGAACCGACAGCCGCACCAAAAAAGTACACATGTGCGAACTCAAAGTTCAGGCCATTATTAAGAGCAAGAAAACCAAGCCCCACAATAGCAAAAGGCAATGCCACCCAAATACTCATAGGGGGTCGCTCTTTAAACATAAACCTCGCAACAAGAGGAACCAACACCACACCCAGACTCGTAATAAATGCTCCGACTCCCAAGCTAGTGCCTTGATCTAATCCAGTCACCCAGCACATCATGGTGATGCCCATGACCACACCAACGATGCTAGCCTGTTTTATACCTTTCCAATCTAAGCCTCGAAAATATTTTTGTCCGGCCAAAAACAACACAAAACCGGCAATGATAAAGCGCACCCCCATAAAAAAGAGCGGCGGTAGACCAGCCAGTGCTTCTTTAGAAAATATCCAACCAAATCCCGCTAGAATAGTCACCAGCACTAAAAGAAGCTCGGCTTTTACATGCGTTCCCTGTTTCAAACAACTTCCTTTTGTATAAGACAAAATAAAAAGACAAAATAAA
>CAXBGJ010000121.1:0-9907 GCA_963975045.1 uncultured Marinomonas sp.
AGGACGCTTTACTCAAAATCCGAACCGCTCTCGACAAACCCGAGCGCACACTTATTGGTTTAACAGGTGGGCCCGGATCGGGGAAAAGCACTCTAGCCAATCATTTAATATCGCATTTTTCAGCCCCAATATCTGAACAAGTCACTTGCCTTTCAATGGACGGGTTCCATCTTTCAAAAGCCCAACTTCTGGTATTACCTAATGCAGAAGAAGCGTTGGCAAGGCGAGGGGCACCGTGGACATTTGACAGCGCCGCCTTTGTTGAACGAGTTATCAGAATACAACGAGGTTATCTTCATAAAGAGATTCTATGGCCCAGTTTTGATCATGCACTCGGTGATCCAATTGAAGACGATTTGAACATAAAAAAAGAGGTAAAAGTCGTATTAGTGGAAGGTTTGTATTTGCTGCATCAACAGGATGGTTGGCAAGCATCCCAGTCACTGTTTAATGAGCATTGGTTTTTGGATATCCCTTTAAACGTTGCGATTGAACGCTTAGCACAACGTCACATGGACGCATGGGGCTTCAGCCATGAACAAGCCATGCAGAGAATTAATCAGAGCGACAGACTGAATGCAGAGCTGGTCGCACGCTATAGAAATCAGGCCGATTGGCTAATAAAAACCTAGCACTTTTCTAAACTCACTCTCTAGCGCCTCTGATCAAAAATTGACTCAGCACTTCTTTCAAACGTTAGGTTAATACGCAAAAACATACCTTGAATCGCCTCAAGTTGATTAGACTCTTCAACCAACGCCTGTAATTCGTTGTAAAGCTGATCGCTGGCGCGTTCAAAGTGATCGTTATATTTCCCCTTAGTCGCTAATAAAAAAGCGTCCGCCAGCGCGGTCTGCCAAACCGTCAACGATGCAAGCTGCTTTCCCGCCAAATTTTCACAAATTGAACGCACTCTAATAGACACATGACCGAGATTCAACGCAGTCAAAGCAAGGTCTGTAATAACTCGCGATTTGGAGCCTTGATCGTAATTGGTTAGGCGCAGTAGCCGGTCTGCCATGCGGCGGTTATACCAAGCTGCAGGACTTTCTTGTTGGTTAATATCCAATAAGTCTTGATGCGTCGTTTTAAAAATTCGATGCACCAATAACCGAACACTTGGCCCCGTAATTAAATGGAATACCCAAAATAAAATACACACTCCAGTAAAAATCGACATGGCAGTACTCAGTGTGTAGTCAATAGAAAAAGCTCGACTCATGTCTCGACTAGGGCTAACGAGAATTGAAAATGGTATGCAAAAACCCAAACCATAGGGCAAAGTTTGACGATCGAAAAGTAGCAACAACCCAATAAAATAAGGCCCAACTAGCACAAGCAGTAAAATCTCTAATTGACCTGTACTTTGAGATAATAAATTTAAGGCGAAAAAAATGGCGACGAACGTCGCAACAACCACACCAATTAACAGACGTTTCAGCACCACTCTTAACATCACTAAAGGCAGCCTGGCCAACATGATCGAAAAAATCACGGGCAAAATCATAATCATCAATGCGGACGTAGAACCTGTGCCGACCCAAATACACGCACCGATCAAGAACACCACAGTGGTACGTAGACCAATCGCCAATCCGGCCAACGGATCTCGATACGTCACCATGCTAGGCGCATTTAATAAGGTGCTATCGCGCTCTTCTAACGCTTTGTAGGCACGCAATAGAACGGTCAAGTCTGCAGTGATGTCAGCACCAACGTTCAGCATATGCGATTCAAAAGGAACATCAGTGTCATTGTTCGCTCGATAATCAGCAAGATCTCGACGCAACACTTTAACCTGCTCTAAGCAATAATCGAAGTCATTGGATTCGGCAATACGAGTAAACGCCTCGCGTAATTGATCGAGCAATTGAGTCAAGGCAGGCGTCATCAGCTCAGTATGGCGACGCTGTAAACGACCAAATATTTGCACCAACGCTAATAAAGACAGCACTTTTTGACCCAATTGATTCGCAGCACGCGAGCGCCCCGGTCCCTTTGGCCCTTCATAACTCACTGCACTGGAATCTTCACTCACCATCCCTAACGTCGTCATAATACCGTCAAGCTGTTTATGACGTGCTTCGTGGGAACCCTCAGTGTCTAACTCAGTCACCAGATACTTTAATGTTTGATTAATTACCGATTGAGCTTGTTTTTGCAGACTGTCTTTTACTTTTACCGGCCAAAACAAATGACTCACAATGCCCGCACAAATAGAACCAATAATGATTTCGCTCACTCGCGCCTGAGCAACATCAAATACGGCTTGACTGCTGGCTGTAGAGGGACTTGCCATCACTAGCAACACAATAATTACCGCAGTGACTGCCGCCATTGCAAACGCATAAACAAAATTGGCCTGACGAACCATTGCTGACAAAGCGGCGTTCAACCCCAGCCATAACGCCAATACCCCCAACGCTATATAGGGGTAAGACACAAACTGAGTCAGTAAAAATATGCCAAACAAACCGCCAATAACCGTACCAACAATTTGGCAAATAGCTTTTTCAACCACTAAGCCACTTTCAGGGCGCATTTGTAGAAAAATGGCCGAAACTAAGGCCCAATAGGGTCGATCAAGATTTAAAAACAAAGCGACTGCCAGCGACATCGCCATGGCAATGACGCCTTTTAGAGCAAAAATAACGGCCTGTTTTTCGGGAAAAAACAGATTACGAAATACAATTCCCAACAGAGTCTCCTTACTGCTTAGTAAGATGAACAGTGGCGGTCATGCCAGCGCTAAGTTGCGTATCCCCTGGGAGCGGGTCAAATTTGATGTCCACTGGAATGCGCTGTGATAAACGTACCCAGTTAAAACTTTGCTGAATTTGTGGCAAAAGTTGACCATTACTTTGTGTATTCGTATTGGCAATGGCTTTACCAACACTCACGACACGGCCCGTTAATGGCTTATCTCCACTCAACAAGATCATTTTGGCTTTTTGATTTAAATGAATCAGCGGTATTTTTGTTTCTTCAAAATACCCTGTGACGTAAAATGAGTTTGATCGAACAATGGCCAAAACAGAGACACCTTGTCCAACATAGTTACCCTGACGCAAATTCAAGTTAATGATATGACCTGTCGCCGGTGCATACACCTGAGTACGATCCAAATTCAACTGCGCTGTTGCTTGCTGTGCTTGCGCTAAATCATAATTGGCTTTTGCTATAGCGGTACTGATACGAGCAGACTCTAAGTCTTCAGCGCTTATCGCTTTTTGATGTCGTAACTCAACACGACGTTCATATTTGTGCTTCGCCAATTGCCAAGAATACAAAGCATTTTCCGTATTCGCTTTACTTTGATTTAATGCCGCCTGATAACGCTTTGAGTCAACACTGAAAAGCAACTCACCTTCTTCAACAAGCTGATCATTACCTATATTTAAGTTCGTCACCCAACCAGACACATCAGGAGCGACAGTAATGATATCTGCACGAACACGCCCATCGCGCGTCCAAGGTGAATGCATGTAATCATTCCACACCCACCTTCCGGCAAATACAGCCGCCACAACAATGAATACAGTGACGAGAATGCGTAGATAGTTAGCCATTGTTTTATCTTCCATCTAATAAATATACAGTCAGCGCTAAGTAACAAACGAACAAAGACACTTCAAACCAAGCCACCTTCCAAATACGGTCATGCCAGTTCAAACGATGAAGTGCAAAACGCGTTAACGCGGCCAATAAAAAAGCAATTGGGAAATAAACAACCAGCGGACTAAATTCCATCCCACCAAAAACAACAGCCTGAAGCATCATGAGTATCCTGTCATATTAAGACGTTAGACAGTGTCGCTAAGCATTAAAAAAACGCATATCTTAATAAAGGATAGAATTATACAGAGATAACACCAAAGAAATGCGCACTTAACCGCCAAATAAAAATACAATAACAAGCATTTACTGTACCAACCCTATTTAGGCAGCGGTAAACTTAGATTAATCCGCCACTCGATATCGAGATGAGAATGATCGGGATGACACCAAAGGTCGCCAATGGCGATCAGCGTATCATTTTCATATAAATACGGAAGATGTTCTCGCCACCAGTTTGGTACTTGTTGATCATTGAGCCATTTTTTCAGTTTTCGCGTTTTGCCATTCGGCATGATAAGCGTTGCGCCTTCGTGGCGCGCTTTCAGTACGCAGCTATTACTTCCGCGAACACGAATCTCATCAAAAGGACGCTTAACTATCTCACCTGATGCAAGCGGTGCGAGCACGACGACTTGATCAAGGGGTAATAGATAAATAACATTTTGATGGCGCATAAGACGCCCAGTAGAAAACACAAACTCAGGCTGCTTATCTTCTCCACTCGCAAACATATCATCAATACTTTCTAGCTGAGAATGAGTCAATGATGTGTCTTTTCGTTGCAGAAATTGACGTAGCCAAAACAGTCGTTCCTCTCGTGCTTTATCCGCAATAAAAGACAGTTTTAAGCCGCCAAACTCATTACACCAAACGTCTAATTGTTGGCTAGATAATTGCGCTAGCATGCTGTAATCGGTGGCGATACGTTGCGCACTGGAAGCGATATTTTGCTCCATTTTGGGGAATCGTTCTTTAAGAATAGGGACGACACTTTGGCGCAGGAAGTTTCGTGTAAAACGCTCATCTGCGTTAGATTCATCTTGAATCCAATCGAGTTGCAGAGATTGAGCGTAACCCTCAATCTCTGCTTTGGAGACATACAATAAGGGTCGAATTAATTTAGCACCGCCTTCACCTAATGATCTTTCTGCGGGGATACCGGCTAATCCTTTTCCACCAGTACCTCTAAGAAGTCGAAACAAAACCGTTTCGGCTTGATCCCCGGCGTGGTGGGCCAACAATATAACCCCCTGATTACCAATGTGTTTTTGAAAAGCATGATAACGAGCATTACGAGCCGCGTCTTCAAGAGAGGCTTGAACTTCTAGCTGTACGCGTTCAGCAACAAAACTTACACCAAGGTCGTTGCAGATGGATTCACAATGTTTAAGCCAATTGTCCGCATTCGCACTCAACCCATGATGGATATGAATCGCCACCAGTTTTTGCTTTTGCTCAGACGTGAGCTGATGCACCAACGAGTGAAGCAATACGTGAGAATCCACTCCGCCACTAAAACCAACCCACACTGTTTTCGCCTGCATGAATAGGTCATCAACCCACTCAGGGCTGAAACAAAGAGGTGACGACAACGTCATTGGCTTTAGAGTTGAATACTTCATCCTAGCCTCAGCGGCAAAACGCTTAAGAGTGAACACAAACAAAAAAGCCCCCTAATATAGGAGGCTTTTTAGCATAGCTAAATAATTACAAGCCGTATGACATCAAACGATTATAACGACGAGCCAATAGCTCATCTGTCGTTAATGCTTCCATTCGATCCAAGGCAGCAATAACATTTTGTTTCAAATTTTCTGCTATTTGCTCATGAGCAATATGCGCACCACCTAACGGTTCTTGGATGATCGTATCGACAAAGCCCAGCTCTTGAAGTCGTTGAGCCGTAATCCCCATGGCTTTAGCAGCATCAGAAGCACGGTCTGCGCTTTTCCACAAAATAGACGCACAACCTTCAGGAGAAATAACAGAGTAAGTACCGTATTGCAGCATCATTAGCTCGTCACAAACCCCAATTGCTAGCGCACCACCGGAACCACCTTCACCAATCACCGTAGAAATGATTGGTGTTTTAAGGCGAGACATAACAGCCAAATTAAAAGCGATCGCTTCACTTTGACCGCGCTCTTCAGCTCCAATTCCTGGATACGCTCCAGGTGTGTCGATTAGGGTAATAATTGGCAATTGAAAACGTTCAGCGGTTTCCATTAAACGCAACGCCTTACGGTAACCTTCTGGACGAGGCATACCAAAGTTACGAAGTACTTTTTCTTTTACTTCACGACCCTTTTGGTGGCCAATTACCATCACCGGACGGCCGTCTAGACGAGCAATACCACCAACAATCGCACGGTCATCCGCATAATGACGGTCACCATGCATTTCCTCAAAGTCAGTAAAAACGTGTTTTATATAATCAAGTGTATATGGGCGCTTTGGGTGACGCGCTAACTGAGAAACTTCCCATGCCCCTAAATTACTAAATAGGCTTTTGGTCAGCGCTATTTTTTTATCTTCAAGACGACTGATTTCATCGCCGATGTTGATTTCATCATCGTTACCGACTAAACGTAACTCTTCAATTTTTTGTTCAAGTTCAGCAATCGGCTGCTCAAAAGGGAGATAATCTAAATTCATATTTAATTACACTACTGTTTGGTTGCCATAAAATTTAAGGAAAAAAAGCAAATAGCTTTTATCCTATAGCTCTATTAAATGAGACTAAGTATACACTAACTGAACATTTTGTTTACCGTATTGTTTCTGAAGTTGATGAATTAATTCGTCATCTGGACGAACTTTCCAACTTGTTCCCAAACGGATATCACCACATGCCTCAGCGGTATCAAAACCGATCACCACATCACAGCCGTCCCCACGATATGACTCCATGTACCCTGCCAATGTTTTGATTTCAGCTGGCGTCACCGTCTCTGAGGTCCAAGTAATACGCAATGCCTCAACATAGCGAACTCGAGCCTGAGCAATATCAAGGATATTTCGAGCAATAACTTTTTGTCCACCACGAAACTCATCTACCGAGATTTCGCCTTCGACAACCACGACTTCATCTTTAACAATAACATTTTTAAAGGTTTCGTAGCTATCTGGGAAAACCGTCACTTCAATACGAGCAGAACGGTCATCTAGAGTGACAAAAGCAATATTACCACCTTTTTTGCTCTTGGTAATCCGCAAGTCTACGATCAGGCCAGCCATAATTTGCGTATCACCACGCTTAGGCTGGAGATCGACAATTTTTGAACGAACAAAGCGACGAATCTCTTTTTCATATTCATCAATCGGGTGACCTGTCACATACAGACCCAATGTGTCTTTCTCGCCATCAAGTCGCTGACGCGGCGGCCATTCATGCTGAGTACCTATTTCCTTATAAGCATCCTCCGTATTTTCTTCTACTGCAATGCCAAACAAATCCGTCATACCAGCGTCGTGGTTTTTTGCGTCCTGCACGGCCCGCTTCAGCGCTTCATCGATACAAGCAAATAGCGTGGCACGGTTCGGTCCAATCGTATCAAACGCACCCGAGCGAACCAAGGCTTCCATAACGCGTTTATTAACTTTACGCCCAACACGTTGGCAAAAATCAAAAATATGCTCAAAGGTGCCTTCTTTTCGCGCTTCAACAATGGCTTCAATTGGGCCTTCACCCACACCTTTAATCGCTCCCAGACCATAGACAATAGCGCCTTTGGGATTAACGGTGAATTTAAAAACAGACTCATTCACATTGGGCAGCTCTAACACCAACTTCATTGAGCGACATTCTTCAATGAAAATAACAATCTTATCGGTATTCTGCATATCGGCAGACAATACTGCGGCCATAAATGGCGCAGGATAATGGTTTTTTAACCACGCCGTTTGATAAGAAACCAATGCGTAAGCCGCGGAGTGAGATTTGTTAAAACCATAACCTGCGAACTTTTCCATCAGATCAAAAATATTACCTGATAGGTCTTTATCAACATTATTTTTTAGCGCACCTTCCATGAAGATTAAACGCTGCTCAGCCATTACCTCTGCTTTCTTCTTACCCATGGCACGACGAAGTAAATCCGCTCCGCCTAGAGAGAATTTCGCCAATACCTGAGCAATCTGCATTACCTGTTCTTGGTACAAAATAATGCCGTATGTTGGCTCTAGAACAGGAATAAGATCGTTATGTTGATAATCAGAATGAGGGAACGCCAACTCGGCACGACCGTGCTTACGGTTAATAAAGTCATCTACCATGCCCGAGCCTAGCGGCCCAGGTCGATACAAGGCCACCAAGGCGATAATATCTTCAAAGCGCGATGGCAAAAGCTTCTTAATCAACTCTTTCATACCGCGAGATTCCAGCTGGAATACCGCCGTCGTTTCGGCTCGCTTTAATAGGTCATAGGTGGATTTGTCTTCCAAATCAATGAGTGCAATATCTAACGGCGGCTTACCATCCAACTCGTTGATAGCGTCAATGTTTTTAACCGCCCAATCTACGACAGTAAGGGTCTTCAAACCGAGGAAGTCAAACTTCACCAGCCCCGCTTCTTCTACATCATTTTTATCGTACTGAGTAACTAAGCCTGAACCATCTTCTTCACAATATAATGGTGCAAAATCTATTAATTTTGTCGGCGCAATAACCACACCACCAGCATGTTTACCAAAGTTACGAACCACGCCTTCCAGTGAAATGGCCATTTCCATGACTTCAGCGGCGTCTTCGTCTCCTGCTAAAAATTCAGGTAGGGCAGGCTCTTCTTCTAAAGCCTTTTTCAAGGTCATACCGATTTCAAAAGGAATCAACTTAGAAAGCTTATCACCAAGACTATATGGCTTACCTTGCACTCGTGCCACGTCTCGCACTACCGCTTTAGCCGCCATCGCCCCAAAGGTGATGATCTGAGAAACCGCATCACGACCATAAGTACGTGATACATAGTCGATTACTCGGTCCCGATTTTCCATGCAAAAGTCGATATCGAAATCGGGCATGGAAACCCGCTCAGGATTCAAAAACCGTTCAAACAGCAAATCATACTCAAGTGGATCAAGGTCGGTAATCTTCAAAGCATAAGCTACTAAGGAGCCGGCACCAGACCCTCGTCCAGGACCAACTGGAATGTCGTTATCTTTTGCCCACTGGATAAAGTCCATTACGATTAAGAAATAACCAGGGAACCCCATCTGATTAATAATGTTTAATTCAAAATCCAAACGGTCCCAGTATTCTTGGCGCCGTTTTTCAATTCGTTCACCATACTTTTTAGTCAAGAAATTAAAGCGTTCAGTTAAGCCATCGTAAGACAACTTACTAAAAAACGCCTCCATCGTCATCCCTTCTGGCACAGGATAGTCAGGCAGAAAATATTTGCCTAGCAACACATCCACACTACAGCGTTTGGCAATCTCTACGGTATTTTCAAGTGCCTCAGGAATATCCTCAAAAAGCACCGCCATCTCTTCTGGTGTTTTGAAATACTGCTCTTCTGAATAGCGACGTTTACGACGCGGGTCATCCAAAGTAACGCCATCGTGAATACACACACGGGCTTCGTGGGCTTCATAGTTCTCACGCTTTAAAAAGCGAACATCATTCGTCGCAACGACTGGACATCCAAGCTCGCTCGCAAGAGGAACGACAGCATGTATATATTCTTCTTCCCCTAGACGGCTAGTTCGTTGTAACTCAATATAAAAACGTTCAGGAAATATCGACATCCAATAAGCCAAACGACTTTTTGCCTGATCCTGTCGACCTTTTTGCAGCAATAAACCAATATCGCCAAAACCCGCTCCGGATAAAGCAATAACATCATCACAACAAGCTTCAATCCATTCGCGCTGAACAATTGGACGACCGTCCTCTTGACCCAGTTGATAGCCTTTCGAAATAATTTCGATGATATTTTTGTAGCCCTTATTTGATGTCGCTAACAAGGTAAAACGATAGCGAGAATCTATCTCATCATCTTCGTCAATAACAACATCAACACCACAGATAGGCTTAATGCCTTTTTCCATCGCACCTTTATAAAAACGCACAAAGCCACACAGATTATTTTCGTCAGTAATGGCGACGGCTGGCATGGATAACAACTCGGTAGTACCAAGTAGCCCTTTAATTTTTACCAAGCCATCAACCAAGGAAAACTCAGTATGTACTCGTAAGTGTATAAACGATGCGGACAAAATATTATCTCTCTAAAATCTTTTTAACTGGGCCGAAACTGCGTCGATGAATCGGCGTGATGCCATGCACTTG
>CAXBGJ010000122.1:0-9777 GCA_963975045.1 uncultured Marinomonas sp.
ATAAGTGTGCGCTCGGGTTTGTCGAGAGCGGTTCGGATTTTGAGTAAAGCGTCCTCTACACTGGAAGAGTTAGCGAAAAAATCATTGGTTTGTAAAGGCGTCATGGATCATCCTATTTTTAATTCTTATTGGCTCACTTTAGCATAAAGTGTTATTTCGTTTTAGCGATTGTATGTGAACCATGGGTATGCTTTTCTTCGCAACTCATTAAAGTGAGTAAAGAACCGATACGAGGAAAAACCGCGGGTGCAATGCCATCAAAGTGTCTATGACGAAATGGTAGGGCAGCCAGTGGGTATAGGGCAAAATGTTTTGGAAGTACCGCTTGGGAATTCGACGTCATAAAAATGCTCTTGGTATAACGATGAAGTCAAACCTTCACTCAATGTAAAACAGCTGTGTTTTACATTGAGTGAAGGGGCTCACGATGTTATTATTTTCACCCGTCCTGAAGGCGCATTTATATGTGTCATCAAATCTCATTTTTTCACATTTTAAGGCGGGTTAAACACTCATGGCGACACGATATATTTTCGTTACAGGCGGTGTAGTTTCATCTCTTGGTAAAGGCTTGGCAGCAGCCTCTTTGGCGGCCATCCTTGAATCTCGTGGTCTAAAAGTCACCATGCTAAAGCTGGATCCTTACATCAATGTGGATCCTGGCACGATGAGTCCTTTCCAGCACGGCGAAGTGTATGTCACAGAAGACGGCGCTGAAACTGACCTAGATCTTGGCCATTACGAGCGTTTTATTTCCACTAAAATGGGTAAGCGCAATAACTTCACCAGTGGTCGTGTTTATCAACATGTTCTTAAAAAAGAACGCCGTGGTGAATACCTTGGTGGAACCGTTCAGGTTATTCCTCACATTACAGACGAAATCAAACGACGTATTATTTCTGGTGCTGAAGGCGCAGACGTAGCGTTAGTTGAAATTGGCGGTACTGTTGGTGATATCGAATCACAACCTTTCTTAGAAGCCATTCGTCAGTTAAGAGTAGAATTAGGGGCGCGTCGTGCATTGTTCATGCATTTGACTCTGGTTCCTTACATTCGTACGGCGGGTGAAACGAAAACCAAGCCAACTCAGCATTCCGTGAAAGAACTTCGTTCTATCGGTATTCAGCCTGATATTCTTATTTGTCGTTCTGAAGTATCGATTGAAGCGCCAGAGCGTAAGAAAATTGCATTGTTCACCAGCGTTGAAGAACGTGCGGTTATTTCTCTTCCAGATGCTGATACCATTTACCGTATTCCTCAAATGTTGAATGACCAAGGCTTGGACAGCTTGATTGTTGAATATTTTAATCTAGATTGCGATATGCCGAATCTGGATATTTGGAACAAAGTTACTCAAGCGAAACTGAACCCAGAGAAGCAAGTCAATATCGCCATGGTGGGAAAATACATGGAGTTGTTGGACGCTTATAAATCTTTGATTGAAGCCATGGATCATGCTGGTATTCATGCTCATACGAAAGTCAAACTTCACTACATTGATTCTGAAAGCATCGAAGAAAAAGGCACAGAGTGCCTAAAAGGAATGGACGCCATTCTTGTTCCTGGTGGTTTTGGTGAGCGTGGTGTAGAAGGTAAAATATTGACCGCTCAGTATGCTCGTGAAAACAAAGTGCCTTACTTAGGTATTTGTTTGGGCATGCAAGTAGCGGTTATCGAATTTGCTCGTAATGTGGCAAATTTAGCCGGTGCTCACAGCACCGAGTTTAATTTAAAAGCAGAGAACCCAGTCGTTGGTCTGATTACAGAATGGACGAATGCAGAGGGTTCCAAAGAAATCCGGTCAGAGGAATCCGATCTAGGCGGTACGATGCGCCTTGGTGCGCAGAACTGTAATTTGACAGAAGGCACAAAAGCCTTTGATGCTTACGGTAAAGCGGTGATTAGAGAGCGCCATCGTCATCGTTATGAAGTGAATAACTTTTACGTTGCTGGGTTAGAAAAAGCAGGTCTGACGATTTCAGGTCGTTCAGAAGACAACTCGTTGGTTGAGATGATAGAAATTGCAGATCATCCATGGTTTGTCGCTTGTCAGTTCCACCCAGAATTCACTTCAACGCCTAGATATGGACACGGCCTGTTCAGTGCCTTTGTACATGCGGCATTGAAATATGCAGGAAAAGAAAAATAAGTAATGCAAATAAGCAGTTTGTGATTCTTCATTTATTTTAAGAGGTTTGTTATGAGTCAAATCGTTGATATCAAAGCCAGAGAAGTTTTAGATTCTCGTGGTAACCCTACCGTTGAAGCCGATGTTATTTTGGCAGACGGCTCCGTAGGTTCAGCGTGTGCACCGTCTGGTGCCTCTACCGGTTCTCGTGAAGCTTTGGAATTACGTGATGGCGACAAAAGCCGTTACTTAGGTAAGGGTGTATTGAAAGCGGTTGCCGCGGTAAATGGCCCCATTCGTGATGCTTTGATCGGCAAAGATGCGCTTGCTCAAGCCGAACTTGATCAAATCATGATTGATCTTGATGGCACTGAAAACAAATCCACTTTTGGTGCGAACGCTATTTTGGCGGTGTCTTTGGCAGCGGCGAAAGCGGCGGCGATTTCTAAGAAAGTTCCATTGTATGCTCACATTGCAGACATTAACGGAACGCCAGGTGTTTACTCTATGCCTGTGCCAATGATGAACATCATCAATGGTGGCGAGCACGCAGACAACAACGTTGATATCCAAGAATTTATGATTCAGCCTGTTGGCGCGCCAAACTTCCGTGAAGCATTGCGTTACGGTGCTGAAATCTTTCATGCGCTGAAAAAAGTATTGAGCGATCGTGGTCTAAGCACAGCCGTTGGTGACGAAGGTGGCTTCGCGCCAAACCTTTCCTCTAATGCGGAAGCATTGGCTGTTATCAAAGAAGCGGTAGGCGCTGCTGGCTATGAGCTTGGTAAAGACATCACTTTAGCAATGGATTGTGCTGCGTCTGAGTTTTATGACAAAGAAGAAAATATTTATAATCTTAAAGGTGAAGGAAAAAAATTCACTTCTGAAGAATTTAATTTTTTCTTACAAGACCTTACTAAACAGTACCCAATCGTTTCTATCGAAGATGGTCTGGACGAGTCGGACTGGGATGGTTTCGCGCATCAAACTAAACTAATGGGTGATAAAATCCAATTAGTAGGTGACGATCTGTTTGTAACAAATACTAAGATTCTAAAGCGTGGTATCGACAACGGTATTGCCAACTCAATCTTAATTAAGTTTAACCAAATCGGTAGTTTAACAGAGACATTAGCCGCCATAAAAATGGCTAAAGACGCTGGTTTCACGGTTGTTATTTCTCATCGTTCTGGTGAAACAGAAGATGCGACAATCGCAGATTTGGCCGTCGGTACAGCCGCAGGTCAAATTAAGACTGGCTCACTATGCCGTTCTGATCGTGTTGCTAAGTACAACCAATTGTTGCGTATTGAAGAACAACTGGGTGGTAAAGCGCCTTATAAAGGTCTTTCTGAGATCAAAGGTCAGGCATAATCACGCTTTGATCTAAAAGGGGAGAACTTGGTTCTCCCCTTTTTTTATATTTTTTTTATGCAATTCCTTGGATAATAGGGAATGTTTTTTTCTTAGGTCGTTGAGGATGTTATGGCGCGTTTGTTACTTGTCTTTTTTGTCTGTGCCATCGGCTATCAATCTTACCATTTGTATTTTGGTGAGCAGGGTGTTAAGCGGCAAGAAGAGTTAGCAAAGCAAATTGCCTATCAAGAGCGTATTAACCTACGCCTGAAACATCGAAATCAAGCGCTTAGAGCACAAGTTCATGATCTGCGCCTTGGAGAAGAGGCGGTAGAAGAGCATGTTCGCAGTGAACTTCAATACATAAAAGATGGAGAAGTCTTTTATCGTATGGTGAATAAAAAATGATGTCGCCATTGTGGGTTATCATTCCCGCCGCCGGCGTAGGTCAGCGGATGCAGGCCAACTGTCCGAAACAATATTTATTGCTTGTTGGTCAAACTATTCTAGATCGTACCATCAATATTTTCATGTCACACCCTCGTATTGCTGGCGTGATTGTAGGTGTTAGCGCAGATGATACTTATTGGCCAGACTCTAAGTGGCATAATCATGATTTTGTGCACACGTATGTGGGGGGAAGTGAGCGTAGCGATACTGTGCAAAAAGGCTTGCGTTATATGATGGAGGTCACGGGTATTCAGCAACAAGATGTTTTGGTTCACGATGCCGCGCGACCTTTGTTAACTTATGCGGCACTGGATCGAATTATTGATCATTCCTCCAGTCAGGGGGCGATTTTGGCTATGCCAGTTAAAGATACCGTGAAGCTTCAAACTGCCGGTCAAGCGTTGGTTGAAACAACGCTTGACCGGAGTACTATCTGGTTGGCTCAGACGCCACAGAAATTTCCTTCCCAAGCGCTCTTAAATGCCTTAGAAAAAGCGCACACTAAAGGCGTGTCCGTAACCGATGAGTGCTCTGCGATGGAGTTTGTTGGTTGGCATCCAGATCTTGTGATCGGAGAAAGTAGCAATATCAAAGTGACATTACCTGAAGACCTGCAGATTGCAGAGGCGCTTTTTTCTTACCTTTCAATGACAAGTCTTTCAAATTTAAATACAGAGTGCAGTCCATAGCACAGGAGTAATTATCATGATGCCGTTTCGTATTGGTCATGGTTTTGATGTTCATAAATTTGGTGAAGGTGATCACATTGTGTTGGGCGGTGTGTCTATTCCTTACGCCCAAGGGCTGATTGCCCATTCCGATGGTGATGTCGCTCTACATGCATTGACAGATGCCTTGCTTGGCGCTGCAGCGCTTGGCGACATAGGTAAGCATTTCCCAGATACTGATGCCGATTTTGCTGGCGCCGACAGTCGTCTTTTATTGAAACGTGCTTATCAACAAATACAGTCGCTTGGTTTTGAGGTTGGTAATGTCGATATTACGATTATTGCGGAGGCCCCCAAAATGCGCCCTTATATTGATGCCATGCGCGCGAATATAGCGGCAGACTTAGCGGTGAATATCGATGCTATCAATGTGAAGGCAACGACAACGGAAAAGCTGGGCTTTACGGGTCGTAAAGAAGGTATTGCGGTTGAGGCCGTCGCGCTTATTTTTAAACAGGCTCATTTTAATCAAGGTAATGTATGAATACCGAATGGCGATACGCTTGGTCTAAGCCAACAGTCACTGGGGATTTGAAAACCCATGTGCAAGATTTTTATGTTGAAGAGCAGTTAGGGTTTGAGCCTGATGACAAAGGCGAGTTTTGCTATGTTTTTATTGAAAAACAAGGCGTGAACACAGATTTTCTTGCGAAACGCTTGGCTCAAATAACAGGTATTGCACCCAATAAAGTGACTTACAGCGGTGTCAAAGATCGACATGCTTGTACTCGCCAATGGTTTTGTTTGCATGTTTTGAATCAAGAGGTGGATTTTTCGACTATTCAGGACGCTTTTAAGGAGCCTGAAAGTGTCCGTGTGATTGCGCAACTACGCCATTCTAAAAAGCTGCGTACGGGAGCGCATTTGTCGAACCGCTTTGTTATTCGTTTACGTGAAGTGGTTGGTGATTTAGATGAGCTCGAAGGGCGTTTGAATCTGATTAAACAAGGTGGCGTGCCAAATTATTATGGCCAGCAACGCTTCGGTATAAACGGTAATAATTTGCACCACGGCAAGGGATTTGTTCTGAAAGGGCGGCAAAGTCGCCGTAAATTGCCGAAGACAGAATCCTTTTGGTTATCGGCTATTCGCTCTTGGTGTTTTAATGAAGCATTAAGCGATCAAGTTGAGAACGGCATGTGGTCACGTTTATGCGATGGCGATATTGCTCAGTTTCAGCATAAACATGAGCAATTTCGAGTCAAAGAGATCGGTGCGTTGATGCATCTTAATGTGATGCGTGGTGAGATAAGCCCTGTATTGCCACTCATCAGTGAAGGATGGGAGGCTGGCACAGGGCCCCAACGTGAAGCGGCGATTAAGAACTCTTTAACGGAAAGTATGGATTTGGTCAATGCACTCATCGCGTTTGATCTTTCAAGAGACAGCCGCTTGGCGCGTCTTGTGCCGATAAATATGGCGTGGGAATTGCTAAGAGATAATGAAGGGAGTGCGCAGTTGATCGTGGAATTCTCGTTACCAAAAGGGTGTTTTGCGACCAGCGTTTTGCGCGAAATGATCGATTTTACGGATAAGTCAGCAGAGAAACATAATGAGAGTATTGATCGCCAATGATGATGGGATTGACGCGGTTGGTATACAAATACTTGCTCAACGTTTACAGCAAGAGTATGACATTTTAGTTGTCGCGCCGGACCGTAATCGTAGTGGTGCGAGCAACTCTTTGACTTTGAACCGTCCAGTACAGCCTATTAAAGTTGAAAAAAATAGATATCGAGTCGATGGCACACCGACGGATTGTGTTAATTTGGCGTTGTCGGGAATGATTGATGGCGATGTGGACTTGGTAATTTCGGGCATTAATCACGGTGCCAACTTGGGTGACGATGTGATTTATTCGGGCACTGTCGCGGCAGCGATGGAAGCTCGTCACTTAGGTCGTCCTGCGTTGGCGGTGTCCTTAGTTGGTCATAAGTATTTTGAGACGGCTGCAGAGGTCATAGTGCGGCTGATGAAGGACTCTCATACACTTATTTTACCTGCTGGTATTTTATTAAATATTAATGTTCCAGATGTTCCTTATAATGAGTTAAAAGGGATTCAGGTGACCCGTCTTGGCTACCGCCATAAAGCGCAAGCGCCGGTCTGTGCTAAGCACCCACGAGGAATGCCCAGTTTTTGGATTGGAGCCTTGTCTGAGCCACATGATATGTCAGAAGGAACCGATTTTTATGCCGTGGAAAATGGCTATGTCTCTATCACTCCGATTCATACGGATATGACCTGTTACGAAGCAAAATCTCCGCTGGAAAAATGGACTGACACTGTAACCTTATGAGCCAACATGATCTTAATTGGTTAGTCACACACACTGAGCCAAAAGCCTCCAAGATGATTCAACAGCTTAGAGAGCATGGTATTGCTCACGAAGAGCTGTTGGCCTTGATGGGTAATCTTCCTCGTCATGAGTTTGTTGAGCCGGCATTTTCGCATTTAGCGTATTCCGCTACGCCTCTCCCTATTGGTCGGAATCAGACCATCAGTCAGCCGCTTACCGTCGCAAGAATGACCGAGTGGCTTTTGGCGTATTCTCGGCTGGGACGGGTGTTGGAAATTGGCACTGGATCAGGTTATCAAACTCGAATCTTGGCGCACTTTTTTAATAAAGTTCATACGGTTGAGCGACAACAATCTCTGCATTTACAAGCTAAGCATCGTTTGTTCTCGATGGGGGTTAATAATGTTGAGTGCTTATTTGGTGACGGACAGGCTGGTTGGCCCAATAATGTGGCAATGGACGCGGTTATTATCACCGCTATGGCGAGTAAGATTCCACTAGCATTGACCAATTGCCTTAAGCAGCAAGGTATTTTAATTATGCCAATTGATCACCCTAGTCCGCAGATAGGCTGCTGGCGGAAAGAAGGGGATCGTTGGAAATGTTTAGGGACAGAAGCCGCGTCTTTTGTGCCTTTATTAGAAGGAATTGAGCATGCCTAAATGGCTGAAAGTGTATTTGAGTGGCGTATTAATGGGTGCGGCAGATGTTGTCCCTGGTGTTTCTGGTGGAACGATTGCTTTTATTTTAGGTGTTTACGATCGCTTGATAGGTGCGTTAAGTGGGGTTAATAAAGACAGTTTAGGTATGTTGGTAAAAGGTGATGTAAAGGCCTTGTGGCGTCATTTTGATGGGGCTTTTTTGCTGTCATTAGGCGCGGGTATTATCACGAGTATTATTTTGATTGCGGGAGTGATTACACATCTTTTAGTGGTTTATCCCATTTATTTGTGGAGTTTCTTTTTTGGTCTTATTTTGGCATCCGCTTATTTTTTGATTAATCAGATTGTAGGTTTTTCATGGCGTCATTTTGGAGGCCTTATGGTAGGTGTGGTACTTGGGGCCAGCCTGTCATTACTTGTTCCTACTCAATTAAATACATCATTGGTGATGGTTTTTTTCTCTGGCATGATCGCTATTTGTGCCATGATTTTACCAGGCATCTCTGGCAGTTTTTTATTGCTTATAATGGGCATGTACGGATTTATTTTATCAGCGATTAAAAGTTTTGATATTGCTGTTATCCTAGTTTTCTCAGCTGGCGCTTTGATTGGTTTATTAAGTTTCTCTAAAGTTCTACATTATTTACTAGGTCATGCTCGCTCAATGACGTTGTCATTCCTTACAGGGACTATGTTGGGAGCTTTAGTAAAGGTGTGGCCATGGAAAATCACCGATACTTGGAGTGTGATTGGTGATAAAAAACTACCACTTGAAGAGCATCTTATTCTACCTTGGGACTTACCCAATTTTTACTGGCTGACGGATTTTTTACTTCCATCGGTGTTTATTTTTATTGGCTTTTTGAGTGTGGTTCTTATTTCTTACATATTTTTACGAAACTCGACAAATAGTAATAATTAGCTTGAATTGAATCCTGAGGAAAAGAATTATCTTTAGCAGTGTCTTTAAAAATCACTATTTTTTATCGCTAACTTGGTTAACAAGTCTGCTCATTTCTTTGTGCCTTTTATTGACAGGATGCTCTTATGAAGTGCTTCATTATTCTGCAAAAAGCAATCGAACTTATGCATCAAATAATGCCAGTGTTTCCTCTGTTCCATCGTCAGGCGTTCATCGTGTTCAAAGTGGTGAAACCTTGTTTTCTATCGCTTTTCGATATGGATTGGATTATAGAGAGTTGGCTCAATCCAATCGTATCGATGCGCCTTATACTATCTATCCCAAACAAAAAATCCGCCTAAGTGGTGCGAAAAAATCGACTTCAGCGATTGCGAATAATTCGACAAAAACGCCACCGATCATTGTTGAGAATGTGAAAAATACCTCATCAGTACCTACTGCCGTTGTTTCTACAAAAAGACCCACTAAGTTACCAAAAAGCGACATAATATCTGGTGATTGGGCTTGGCCTGTTGATGGTGAAGTCTCAAGGGGGTTTTCAAATGCTGGCGTTAGTAGTAAAGGTATAGATATAAAAGCTAAGCAAGGAGCATTGGTAAAAGCGGCTGCAGATGGAACCGTTGTTTATGCGGGCAGTGGTCTTATTGGATATGGAAACCTTGTTATCGTGAAGCATAATGATGTATATCTAAGTGCCTATGCGTACAACGAAAGAATTTTAGTTAAAGAAAAACAAAATGTTCGAGTTGGCGATTCACTTGCTGTTATTGGCGGTAAGGGAAATGATAGACCGTTACTTCACTTTGAGGTTCGTCGTGATGGTCAGCCGATCGATCCGCTAGATGTTTTACCCAAAATAAATTAAGCGAAGTTGGCGTTTTAAGGAGGGGACATGAAGTTGGCAAATATGGATAAAGAAGCAGCTAAAGTTTCGAATACGACAGATTTTGATCTTGATGATTATGCGGATGAGGAGCTTGCTGAGCAAGCATTTGAGTCGGCGGTAAATGCTCGCTATGCAGAGGCGGATTCGAGTCGGAATCTCGATGTTACTCAGCTTTATTTGAGTGAGATCGGCTTTTCTCCACTGCTCACAGCGGAAGAAGAGGTGTATTTTTCTCGCCTTTCTCTTAAAGGCGATGAGAAGGCGCGTAAGCGCATGATAGAAAGTAATCTACGTTTGGTTGTGAAGATCTCTCGTCGTTACTTAAATCGAGGCTTATCGTTGCTGG
>CAXBGJ010000123.1:0-9763 GCA_963975045.1 uncultured Marinomonas sp.
TCTGCCGAAGGTGGCATGGCGATCACCAACGATGAACAACTGGCTAAACACATGAAAACACACTCTCAGCAAGGCATAACAAAGTCACCTGATGAGTTAACCCAAATGCCGGGTGATTGGTATTACGAACAGCATACACTGGGCTTCAACTATCGCATGACAGAATTACAAGCTGCATTGGGCTTATCACAGCTATCGCGATTAGACGATTTCATTACTGAGCGCCATCAGCAATTCGCACGATACAACGACCTTCTAAAAGACCTTCCTATTACCTTGCCGTTTCAGAAGGATGAGAGGAATTCCTCTCTGCATCTTTTCCCGATACTGCTACCAAAACATCATAAGGTATCACGAAAAGCCATTTTTGATGCATTACGCCAGGCTAATATCGGCACACAAATTCACTATATTCCTGTGCATACTCAGCCTTATTACCAAGCGTTAGGCTTTAAAAAAGGCGACTTCCCCATTGCCGAGGACTATTACCAACGCACCCTAAGTTTGCCGTTATTTGTCGGGTTGACGCAAGAACAGCAACATCGAGTCGTTAACGTTCTTCGTCAAGCTCTCGTTGATCATGGCGTCTTTGCATGACTCAACACATGACGACCACTACAACCGCATGCACAACTCTGGATAAACCTTATCGTGTTGCCATTATTCCCGCTCGTGGTGGCTCACAACGTATTCCAAGAAAAAACATTCGCTTATTAAACGGCAAACCCTTGATTGCGTATTCCATTGAAACCGCGCTCGCTTCGGAATTATTCGATGAGGTTATTGTATCTACGGATGATGCTGAGATTGCTCAAATTGCTCGGGATTGTGGAGCTAAAACCCCTTTTTTACGTCCGGCTAATTTAGCCGACCATATGACAGGGACAACCCCCGTGATGCAGCACGCATTGCAGTTTTTAATCGATGAAGGAAAAACACCAAACGAAGCTTGCTTGATATACGCCACTTGCCCTCTTTTAACAACAGAAGATCTACAGCAAGGTTTAGCACAGCTTAATCAGACAACCTCTTTTTGTTTTTCAGCCACCACATTTGATTTCCCCATACAGCGCGCTTTGCACATCACAGAAAACGGCGAACTTACGCCGATGTTTCCTGAACACATTAGTAAACGCTCTCAAGATTTAGTCGAGGCGATTCATGACGCAGGGCAATTTTATTGGGCGAGTACGCAAAATTGGTTTGATGAGGAAATTTTTGGCCCCAAATCCAAGCCTTTATTATTACCAAGACATCGCATTCAAGATTTAGACACCGAAGAAGATTGGCTGCGTTTAACGCAAATCATGACACTAACGTCTGACCAAACGCTCTAATATTTCAAGAAAAGTACGCATCGATGGCTTTAGCCACACGTTCGGCGCCCGCACCATCTACCAAACCTTGAGCCGTTTTACGGGCTTTTTTTTGCCACTCAAGATCCAACCAGCGACCGTTTAATTCTTCGATCAGTTGCTCAATACGGTGCCGACGAGCCTCTTCTGATACATTGTCGAAACGTACTGAACGACACCAACCAAGAGGAACATGTTGCTCTAAAGAGCAAGTCTGATTGTCTGCGACTTGTGCGAATACCGTCGGAACGCCAAGGCATGCAAGTTCAAACAATGTACCGCCTGCCGCAGAAATCGCCATTTTGGCTTGTTTCATAAGCGGTGTCACATCCGATACCCCCTGTTCAACATAGATATTATTTTCCTCACAAAAAGACAACACCCTATCTGCCTTTTTGGCGCTGGCACCCAGTAATACTTGAATGTATTTAGCCGGAAAGCCGGACGTTAATAACGCTTTTAAAATCGGTAACGTCAGTGCGAGAGGATCGGTTCCGCCTAAGGTAATCAATAGTTTTTCAGGCGTGACAGCTAGATTGTTTTGTTGACAAAAAACAGGTCTTAATAAGGCGTATTGACTGCCCGTAAGCGGGAACTTAATGCTCTTAGAGTAGATTTGATGCAAAGGGTTTAGCAGCCATTTAGCCGGAAAATCTCCTCTGTCGTTCATATCATCCAAAACGAGAAGGTTTGTCTGGTGTTCATAAAGCGTAGCAATGTCATCGGCGCCATAGCCATAATGATCGAGTATGACCAAATCCACTTGCTCAGCCAATTGCCAAAACTCGGACTCTGTCTCAACAAACGCATCTTCTGGAGAGGCAAACGCATCATAACGGCGCTGGACAACAAACTGGCACTGCCAACCTAACGCCTTAAAGGCATGAATCAAGGCTTGGCAACGAACTCGGTGCCCCATTCCGATGTCGACAGATGCATCCGCTCGCACCAGCACTTTCAAGTCATCATATCCCATGCAAGAGGCTGACCTTTGTGCGCATCTGCTATGAGTGTTTTTCCAAGTACTTCTGGCCAATGCTTTGGCGCCAGACCAAGTGATGGACGAATAATTTTAAGGTGCGTCTCGGACAAAACAGTGCCCGCCGGCAAATCTGTTGCCACGTAAATAGAACGACGGTATTTTTTCGCCACTTGCTCTGCATCCGAACCACCGTAAGTGATGGTTCCAAGTGCCGCATTTGCAGCCCGACAAGCTTCTACCAGTGCTTTCATTTCCTCTGGTTCCATCGAAAATGCCGCATCCACGCCACCTGCACTGCGATCCAAAACAAAGTGTTTTTCAATCACAGTCGCACCCAATGCCGTTGCGGCAACTGCAGCACCCAGACCTTGAGTATGGTCAGACAAACCCACTTGGCAACCTGTGTGTTTAGCTAAATCTGCCATCGTGACTAAATTTGTATCTTCTATTTTTGCGGGATATGTACTGGTACATTTAAGCAAGGTTAAAGGATTATCACCAATGGCTCGAATCACCGCCACAGCGTCATCAATTTCGTCTTTTGTCGCCATCCCAGTCGACATGATAATCGGCTTACCCGTTCGCGCAACCGCTTGAATTAACGGAATATCCGTCATCTCGAACGAGGCGATTTTGTATAAAGGCACATTAAGCGTCTCTAAGAATGCCACGGCACTCAGGTCAAAAGGCGAACTAAACGCCACCAATCCTAAAGACTCAGCCAACTCAAATAACGGCTTATGCCATTCCCATGGTGTGGAGGCTTTCGCGTACAAATCATAAAGATTTGAACCGCGCCATAAGCTGTCATTTTCAGACACCATAAATTCACCATGACGAATATCCAGCGTCATGGTGTCTGGCGTGTAAGTTTGTAGTTTTATAGCATCAACACCGGCTTCAGCTGCCGCATGAACCATTGCTTTCGCGAGTTCAAAATCTTGATCATGGTTGCCTGATAACTCAGCAATAATAAAAGGCGTTTGTTCGAACATAATTAACCATTATAAAAAGTAATTAGGTGGTCATTACCTTGATCGACATACTCCGATGCTTGCTGGAGCATGCTCGGCATTTCTTCAAGAAATTCGCACCAAGGCGTAAATAAATGACGAGCACGAGACACGGTTTCCGCTTCGTCTTTATGGTTAAATAAAAACTGTACTATTAAAAAGGCAGAATACGTAAAAGAACCTATAAGTAGATCATGGATATGACGATGGACACTCCCTCTCAAGAAATAAATATCTCGATGGTAAGTCCAAAGCAAATTACACACATCTTCTCTTGTTTTTATACTCTCGTTCCAACCTTCTTGCAGTAACTTACTGATCTTACGAAAATCCTCGACAGAAATGAGGCTATCAGGCGTTTGATCTAATACTGCTGCTGGCGGGTCAGTAAAAAAAGCACTTTCTAATAAATCGATCGCTCTTCGATGGTCAATCTTTGGGTCTGTGATCAATACATCATCCATTAGAAGCGGTGTGACACCTTCTATTTTTGCGCCATCAGACAGGTTGAAGCTATCGAAGTTACGACGTTTATTTAGTGAACGAGTTAGTGCTTCTAGTTGCACTCTAGACGTATCCATAATGCCGGTAGCATAAATAGTACCGCCAAAATTACCTTCTCTCTCAACTAATTTAGCGTCTTGAAATGATTGAAAACCCGACTCTTTACCATCTTTATAATAGCCACTATGAACAGAATGATGACTATTTTTGTCTTTAAAACCATTATCCACCCCAAGATAATACACGCTATTAAAACCAAATAGATGCACATAAGATAAGGCTAAATTGGCAACAATGGGGTTACAGTAATTTAGCTGTACATAATTTTTGTCATCACCTTTTGCGCGCGCATGGGAAAGAATAAGTGAAGTAATCGCTTCCCCAGGCTTCATCCCCATTCCTGAGCGTCCAAAATAATCAAAAAAATCTGGATGCATAACGTCAACCGTTAGCCCCCAAATTCCATTTAAGTACTCTTTATCTAAAAACGAGAATTTATCTACCGTCTGCTTCATCCTTTCGATATCCACATGAATATCTGGGGTGACGCCTAACTTACTTAACGTGTTGATAGTAGACCCGCAAGAAATCAATAGGACTTGCTCTCGAACCTCTTTAATCAATTCAATCCCTTGATCAAGAGAAGGACCATTACCCAAAATGAAAACGGGAATATCTGTGACCCACTTTGGCAGTAAGTCCCTACTTTGAAAGTATGCCACTTTCGTTTTTGGAAGCGATCTGAGCCCCTGAGCAATACCTATTAGAGCATCATCAAAAAAACCCCATCCCATTACTTGACGCACATAATGCTTTTTAAAATAATCAAACGCCTTATCATTTTCAGGACTGTTATAGCCCATGAAAAGATAGGTTTCTGGGGCTAAAAAGTAACCATTCTCTTGCAGCTGCAAAAGATAAGTGTCGGTGAACTCTTCAGGCTGAACGCCTAGAAAAAAATGGATCGTACGTCCATCTCTGTTGCAGGTTTCTAAAATATCCTGCCAATCTATTGAATACAAAGAGTAATGAAAAAGATCTAAGTCACTTTCGTATAAATAAAGGTGTTTTATGTCTCTTTTGCTTAAGAGCAACTCAAGCTGATACCCAAGTTCAATACCAAATACTATGGCTGCTCCGACAAATTGAGGCCACTCGACTTGCTTTTCAAGGCCTTCAGACTGGACCTCAATTTCATCTAATATTTTATTACTGTAAAAGACATGGCGACTTTCGTTGTTAAGAGAACGCTCTAAATTGAGAAAAGTTTTTGTGGGATGAGAAAGCACATACTCTATTTTATCTTGCGCTTGAGATTTGGGGTTTTCTGAAAACAGAGGAAAACCAATATCCTCTCTAAAAAGATTCAATTCACCCGATTCTTCCATGTAAATAAAGCGTTTTTTAGGACGGTAGTCTTTTAGCTCTTCATAGATATGAGGCATGAACTGAGAAAAAACAGTCATGTTTTTTATGTATCGATCTGTCAGGTCCTGATCGTTATCTTTTAACCTTTCAGCTCCTTTTTTAAAAGAGGCAAGAAAGGCTTCTGCATGCTCAAGATTGGGTCCGCTGGCTTTATTTTGCATGCTTTACGCCTTTATACTTACTGACACTCTTTCGAGCTTTTATAGATTGAAATAACTGACTTTGCATGATTCGATGAGTGTCTTGAACTAGCTGAATAGCCAAGTGATGAACTTCAATGAAGGTTTTTAATTTCTGATTAATTACAGAATTTTTTTTTTCAGGTTTAAGCGAAAAAATAAAGTCATTATGCTCTAAACATAACCGCTGTATTTCATCAAAGTCTTTAACCAATACAGCCCTCTCTAATTCTTCAGTTAACCTAGCCAACAAGGACAGATCAAGCATTAATGGCCCCAGCTCGCGCTTGGCTTTCACTATTGTATGCTTCTTGCTTGGATGCTTCAGAGATTTGATCCCAGGCACCTTTGATTTGCAGAAGTAATCCGATTATCTGATCAATAACAGCACAGTCTTTAGACACGCTCGCTTCATTAATACGAACGATCATGTAATCGTATAACCCATCTAAATTATCTACCAATTCAGGGTTTACATCTCGATCTAATGCATCTCTTAATGCATTTATAATCTCTATTGCTCGAGTGAAGGCTTCACCTTTCCCACCCCAATCAGCTCGTTCAATACAGCCCTTGCCTAACGCTAACCGTTCTATGGCTCCATGCATCAGAAGCTGGATAACACGATGAGGATCTGCCGAGGCTAAATCGGATTTTATAGAGTCCTTTTTATAAGCCTGTATCCCTTTTTTCGCGTACATAAAACAACCTCACTAAATTTTCGAATACGATACAACGTGACACTATAATTGACTTAACATTGAATTCAGATAACTACCTTGAGCATTCATATTTGCAAGTTGAGTATCTAAATTCGTAAATTTACTGCGTAAAGAAGCCTCATATTTTTCCATACGGGCTTCATAATCTGAAAGTGACTCCTCTGTGCTACCGATAGATTTAGTAACAGAGTCCTTCAGTGTACTGTTCATTCCTCTAGGGCCGGCATAAGTGTCGAGCAGCCCATCAAGCGATGTTGCCAGGCCATTTTTGCCTATAAATAAAGAGGCTACACCATCGAAGTCCTCCTCAACAGCGCTATTAAACTTATCACTATCATAGCTTAGTGTTCCGTCTTCTAAAAACTCGACGCCAACATCAAAAATAGAGGTAAAAGGGCTGCCTTCGCTTGAGTGATTAGACATCAAGTCGCTGGCTAGAGATGAACTTAGGTTACGAATCATACTATTGCCATTTAAAACGGAACCTTTCGCAGTATTCTGTTTAAAGACTGAGATGAGTTCATTATAAGAGCCGACAAAACCTTGAATCGTATTTTCAACGGTTTCTTTATTATAACTTATGTCTACTTTAATTGGCTCTTTAGACACATCTAGAGCGTTGACTGTTAGCCCTGCGACCGCTTTATCAAACTCATTGCTATCATTTCGTACTCGAATCCCATCAACCGTAATAATGGCATCTTGAGCTTCACCGCCCAAAGGCACACTTAGACCAGGGAAGAAACCACCAAGAGCAGCACTGTCTAATGTAAGATTACTGCTGTCTATGCTTAAGGTATTACCTACACCTGTTTTCGTTGATGTAATGGTAAAAAACATATGGCCATCACCATCGTCAACCAAATTAGCAGAGACTCCAAGATCTTTACCTGCTGAATTGATCTGCTCACGAAGCTTAGACAATGTAGTGTCTGGCTTCACATCAAGTACAAGCTCATCGTCACCAGCCGTTAATGTTAATTCACCACCAGAGGAAGTGACAATTTCATCCCTTGAAGAAAATGACGAGATATCAGAGACTAAGCGGCTGCCTGTTGCTAACTGGTTTACTTGAATTGAATAGGTATCAGTGGAGGCGGTTTTGTCAGGGATAATAGAAAGAGATTCTTTACCTTCTTTTTGTTGTATTATGGCATTACGCCCAGAAAAAAGGTCATCGTCGTTGAGGGTGGTAACAAATGTTTTAAAATTGTCTATAGCCAAACCTACCGAACCGAGAGCAGAAAGCTCTGCTTCGTATCCAGCCAGTTTATTTTCATATAACTTAACTTTTGTATCCCTTCTGGCACTGACCATGTCACTTACTAGAGACTCAAGATCTAAGCCAGATCCAGCACCTAATGAGCCAATTGCCATAACAACTCCCCTAAAACTAACACATCAATATTTACGATAAATTAAACTTCACTATTTACCAGTGTCCCCTTAATATCGCTAAGTTGGCTCATAATAGCATCGATTCTTTCAGACATTTTAAGAAATTCTTCAGTCGGCATTTGACGTACGACATCGCCTGTCGTCTGATCCATCACTTTTACAATATTTTTACTTCGATCCTCAGTCATTTCAAATCTCAAATGAACATTTAATTGAGACATTTTCTTATTAGCAATGTCAATATCATGAGGTTCGACATGAGGAGAGCGTGAAGAGCCCTGATTGTTACTATTATTGCCTGCTTTATTACTATCGGCTGAATTTTGAATAGCTTTAGCACTTGCTTGACGTAATGTTTTAAAATGTTCATCCGCCCGCTGATCTTGTCTGACTGTAATACCCCCAAGAGACTGTTTTGTATAATCACTTGAATTAATTGACATATCATTAGTCCTCTAAGTGAGACAAAAGCTGGAACAATGTTCCAGCTTTTCGCTACCACTAATTTTAGCCCAAAAGAGACAACGCTGTTTGTGGACGTTGATTGGCTTGAGCCAAGATTGATGAGCTTGCTTGCTGAAGGATTTGAGAGCTTGTTAGCTTCGCAGTTTCTTCCGCAAAATCTGCATCACGTACACGAGAACGTGCAGCCGATACGTTTTCAGAAATATTACTCAAGTTGCTGATACTTGAACCCAAACGGTTTTGGACCGCACCTAACTCAGCACGTTTTGAACCAACCGCTTCGATCATACTGTCTACGATATTGATCATGCTCTGTGCATTTGCCATTGTTGTAACCGATGGCGTACCAAAACCTTGAGAAGTATCACCAAAGCTTTTAGTACGATCTGGTTGCTTAGGAGCATTTGGATCAACATAAACTTCGCCACGTTCTTCCGCATCCGCTTTAGCTTGAATTTCTGGGTCTACATACGTATCGCCATTTGCTTCAACTCGAGCTTTTTCTTGAGCTTTACTGTCCGCTTTTTGTGTTTCATAAGCTTCTAGCTCTTTTTGGTATGTCGCATCAGAAGACAGACCGGCCATAGTGAAACCACCGTTACCTGCGTAATCCTGCTTCTCACCTTTGCTCAAGTCAAAACTGATTGTTTGATTGGCATCAGCACCAACTTGATAAACACCAGCATACGTTCCATCGAGCAGAGCACGACCACCAAAGGTGGTATCGGAAGCGATACGGTCGATCTCTGTAGATAAAGCACCTATTTCTTGCTGAAGCGCTTTACGGTCTGAATCAGAGTTTGATCCGTTTGCAGACTGTATAGACAAGGTACGCATACGTTGTAGCATATTTGTCGTTTCATCCAACGCGCCTTCTGCAGTTTGAGCCACAGAAATACCGTCGTTGGCGTTACGAACCGCTTGATTCAAACCATTAACCTGAGATGTCAATCGGTTAGAAACCTGCAAGCCAGCCGCATCATCCGCCGCACTGTTAATACGCAAACCAGAAGATAAACGCTGATAAGACGTATCCAAGGTTTTACTTGAATTCATCAGCTGACGCTGCGCATTGATAGATGAAGTATTTGTATTTACGTATAAAGCCATTATAGCCTCCTGGATTTCATAAAATCCTGCAAAAAAGCAGATCGTATAAGGTTTTCGACAAGATTTTGAAAACCTTTAGTTAATTTCGGAAAGTTTTTTCCGCAATTCGGAAAAAAACTTCCCACGTGACGGCAAATTAATGCCTAAACAATTGTTTTAAAAGAACTTTAAAATAATTATCTTCTGAAAATATTGCGTAATTTTTTTCTAAAAAGAAAAAAATACGCAATCATGCTCAAACCTTTATCCAATACGTCGAGTTGATACGAGTCATAGCTCAAAACAACCAACGAAAGCACTATGCATCAAATTAAGCGGCAAAAAACCGCCTTAATAAAAGCAAAAACCGTTCACTTGGCGCCTTTACATGCCGCCATAAAACAGCAGCAGAAAAAGGACCCAAAAAACAAAATGTTTTTGGTCATCAAGTGCTAACGCAAACAATTCGCGCCAATACACACCACTCAAAAAAGACCAGTGAACGCCATTCGACACGGCATTTAACTGAGGAAAACGGCCGCAATAATCCTAAGAAGATCTTCTCGCGACTACTCAATCACCGCCCTCCGTCATCATGCGTTGCCCCAAAATCTGCGCGTCGACATAC
>CAXBGJ010000124.1:0-9750 GCA_963975045.1 uncultured Marinomonas sp.
ATTGATTCAGCATTTGAGTTGCTTCAGACACATCAATTTTAAAACGAAACGCATGACTGTCTGGAGATTGTTTGGCGAGTAACTGATTGCGCTGAAACTGCACCAAAAATTGAAACCCTTCGATGGCTGTTTCTGGCGTTCTAAACGTCGGAATGCCTGCTTCATTAATACGTGTACGCATGTTGGTCATATTACCGCCACCAAGCAAGCACACCATCACCAGTTTCTTCTGAGTGCGATGCAGTTTGGTAATCAAGTCGTACAAGGAATCTATGTCAATTAAAGCGGTAGGGCTTAAGGTAAGCAACACAGCGCCGCATTCCGAGCTGCTTAATGCATCGACAGCGAGATCGATAAACAAGTCGGTCGCGCAACTGGCCCAGACGGTGGTAACAGGGCCAATACCACCGCGTCCGGCCATGGTGGATTCCAACTTGTCGTGTAACTCGCCTTCTGGCGTAAGTAGATCAATACTAAGTTCCATCGCCCGTTGTGCGGCCAGTTCGCCTGGTCCTGCACCGTTGCCAATGATTAATAATGATCCGTCTTTAACGCGACGAGCGTTGGTCATGACCGACGCGGCAGCAATCAAGTCATTTAAGCGACGACCACGCACAGCGCCAGTTCGGCTCAGCGCTGCATCCAATACTCGCTCATCGGCGCCGATAGAGTGTTCTGTCACCACGGCAACGGGCTTACTTCGCCCTGTGGCGCGTAGGCTACTAAGGAAACGCGTGGGTCGACCTATTTTTTGTAAATACATCAAGATGGCTTGGCTGTCGAAATCGGTGGATAAATAATCCAAAACTTGCGATGGCATCACGTCGACTGGTGTGCCCATCGACACTACTTGAGAGAAGCCAATGCCTTGCCATGTCGCCCAATCGACTAAAGCACTGGCAACGGTGCCAGATTGCGACATTAAGGCTAATCTTCCGGGCAAAGGTTGCGTTAAACCTAACCAAGCGAATACGCCTTGTTTGGGGCGACAAATACCGAAACTGTTTGGTCCGAGCAAGCGCACATTGTATTGGCGTAATACGGCGACCAATTTGTCTTCTGGTTCGCCCGTCCAAGACAGCATTAACAAAGAGCCAATGCCAGCCTTGCCACAAGCAGCAATAATAAATTCCATCGATGTGTTCGAATAGCTGCCAACGAGCACCGCTAGATCAGGGCTTTGGGGTAATTCACTGAGTGTCGAGAACAATGGAAAAGAAAACTCGGTGGCAGGCTGAACACCAACAAGACTAACAGGGCAGGACTTTGTTGCATGTGATTTTGTTGCATGTGACTTTTCTGCAGGCGACAAAGAGGTTAATAGCGCCAGCATGAGAGGGTCGTGAGCATCGTCGCCAGTGAGCACCACCATAGATTTTGGGGCGAGTAGAGATTGTAATGCGTGTTGGCTCACTGGACGTTCTCCCGATTTTTGACGATTACCTTGTCTGATTTCTCTGTTCGCTTTATAGGACGATACCATGCTCCGCGTGTTTAAGGATTGTAGACCATGGTAGGGTAGACTGTCTTTGTTAATCATGGCTTGATATAAGAAGATCATTTCATGCTTACTGTGCTTGTAAATACTGTGTTTAAAACGGACTCGAAATACTCATTTATAACTTATAAACTCTGCTTTTTCGTCCATTTTTGCCTTGTCTTTACTTTGCTCGTGACAGCCTGAAAGGACGTCTGCCGTTTTTAAAAATAAAAAAATACTGGAATTAAAGATGACAACCGCCTACATCACACACACCTATTGTGACAAACATAATATGGGAGATGACCATCCCGAATCTCCTCAGCGGCTTGGTGCGATTCAGAACCGTTTGATTACTGGGCAGTTGATGGATTATTTGCGGCGTATTGAAGCGACACCAGCTACCCGCGAGCAGCTCACTGCAACACATGATCAAGCGTATGTGGATTCTATTTTTGCCCGAGCGCCAGAAGAAGGGCATTTAGAAATCGAGCCGGAAACCTTGATGATGCCGCACACTCTTGACGCTGCGTTGTACGCTGCAGGCTCGGTTGTTGATGCGGTGAATTTGGTGATGACAGGTGAAATGGACAATGCTTTTTGTGCGATTCGTCCACCGGGTCATCATGCCGAATACGACAAGGCTATGGGCTTCTGTTTTTTTAATAACATCGCAGTGGGGGCTCGCCATGCAGTGCGTCATCATGGACTAGAGCGAGTCGCCATCGTAGATTTTGATGTGCATCATGGCAACGGTACGGAAGACATTTTTAAAAACGATCCGAACGTACTTTATGCGTCTAGCTACCAACATCCGTTCTACCCGTACAGTGATCCAGGTGCTTCCCACGACAATATTTTACATATGCCGCTGGAAGCAGGTTCTGGTAGTGACGCCTTTCAAGCCATCATCACAGAGCAACTATTACCGGCCTTGGATGCGTTCAAACCTCAGCTCATCATGATTTCAGCTGGCTTTGATGCACACAAAGAAGACCCAATGGGACAGCTTAGATTAAGCGAGTCAGATTTTACTTGGATCACCGATCGTTTGATGGACGTGGCCGAGCGGCATTGCGAAGGAAAAATAGTCTCTGTGCTAGAAGGTGGTTACAACATAGACGCGCTCGGTCGCGCTGCGTTTTGTCATATCAAAAGCTTGATGAAACTTTGATGCTAGATTTTGAGCCTTAGAGTTTGAAATATACATAAGACTCCTTTATGTCTATTTTGAAAACGCATTTGGCAACCACAAAGCAATTTCTGGAAATAAACAGAGTATAAATGCTGCTATACACATGAGAATAAAGAAGGGAAATGCGGCTTTTGCTATTTGGCCTATTTTTTCTCCAGTCAACCCTTGTAACACAAAGAGGTTAAAGCCGACTGGTGGTGTGATTTGACCAAGCTCTATAAGTATGACGAGAAAGACACCAAACCAAATGGGATCAAAGCCAGCTTGAATGACGATGGGTAAAGTAATGGGTAAGCTCATTACTGTGATGGAAATACCGTCCAGAAATAAACCGAGTATTACGTAAAAAACAGCGAGTGTTAAAAGTAAAAACGCAGGCGTTAGATCTAAGCTGGCGATGTAACCAGCTAGCTCGGAAGGTAAATGCAGGAACCCCATAGCTGTCGATAAAAGCGCAGCAGAAACTAAAATGCTGCATACCATAGTTGAACTCAACAAGGTGGCAATCATCGCTTCTTGTATCATTTTAAATGATAGTTGGCGCTCTTTTATTAAAATAATGACGGTTGTAAATACTCCAACGGCAGCAGCTTCTGATGGTGTGGCTATGCCGGTATAAATGGCTCCCATTACGATAATAATTAATGATATAACAGGTAAAAGCAGTACTATGCTTTCTAGTTTAGTGGCGGTGTGAGTCTGTTCTGGTGGACATAGTGAAGGATTCAATATTGCTCGAAATATGATGTAACCGGAATAGAGTGTGGCAATTAAAACCCCAGGCAATATTCCCGCCATGAAAAGTTTACTGATTGAAACTTCTGACTGAATACCATACACGATCATCACAAGGGAAGGAGGAATTAAAAGCCCTAGACTTCCAGCTCCTGCCAAGGAACCCACAGATAGACTCCTATCATAACCACGCTTTTTAAGCTCAGTTGTTGTGATTTTACCAACTGTGGCTGTGGTTGCTGCACTTGAGCCACTAACCGCAGCAAAAAGAGCACAGCCAAAAACATTTGTGTGAAGTATGCCGCCAGGTATTTTTTTCGTCCAAGGCTCTAGCCCTCTAAAAAGCCGATCTGAAATATCAGATCGAAAGATAAGCTCCCCCATCAGAATAAAGAGTGGAATGGCGGATAATTCCCAAGAGTTTGCGGACCTAAAAAGAATGCGGCTGAGTATCGCTCCGGCACGATCTAAGCTGACATCTCCAATGACAATAAGAGATAGCAAAGCAACGATTGCTAGGCCAGAAAACACCCAAACTCCAAGCCCGAGAACCAAGAGGATTAAAGTAATAACACCAACGGCTGATAATACAATTTCCATCTTATTTATTTGTCTCGATATTGGGTATTTTGTGTGTGGATATGAGGACGAGCATTCTGACAAATAGCGTTAGGCACAAAAGACTTAAGCCAACTAACACCATTCCTTCAGGAATCCACAAAGGCGTTTCTGCAATGGATTCACTGGTGATACTGCGTTTAAAGCTTCTGGCAACGTTGATGTACCAATAGTATGAAATCCAAGAAAAAAGAGCGAAAGAAACGAAAGAAATAACAAATTCTAACAGCCAATGGTGCTGTTCTGGGAGACGGTCACTTAATATATTAACCTTTATTAAACCATTTCTTTCTAAGCTGTAGCCTAGGCCGAGAAAGGTCGTTGTGGCGATAGCGTAACCAACAAACTCATCCAAAACGTAAGTCGATGTTCCGAATAGCCGCAAGATAATTTCTAACAGTATATGACACAGCAAATACGCTATGAGTAACATTGCCAAGGCGCCAGACAGCTTATTAAGCTGTCTGGATAAACTGGCCAATAGGCGGATGATCATTTGTTTTTCTCAAAATTCGCCATGATGTCTGAGCCTGCTTTCCCTGTGTCTTCTAGCCACTCTTCCAAAGACGGTTTAGCCGACTCGTGAAGCCAGTTAATAAAGGATTTTGGTAGATCTTGATGAATGGCAACCTTATGGTCGGCAAGTTCTTTGTAGTTACCAGCAACTCGTGTTCTCACTGTTTGCCAGTTGTGTTTATCCGTTAAAGCAGCGGCTTTTAATATAGCGCTTTGCTCTTCTGTGGATAAATCGTCAAATACTTCTTTGTTCATATGTACCATGTTAAGAGGAATGGCGTATTGAATGGCGCTGTAGTTATCAAGATGCTCCCAAAATTTACCGCTAGCTCCAGCATCGGCAGAGGTGAGTACCGCTTTAATTCCACCAGTGGATAGTTGAGGAACCACATCGCCCCATGAAAGACTGATAGGTTCCGCGCCAGCTTCACGTAATGTCAAAGTACCATTTTTGTCATAGGTACGAATTTTCAAATTGGCGAGTTCTTCTTTTGTAGTAACGGGTTTTTGAGACCAAATGCCACTGGCTGGCCAAGGAGAAGCGTACAGTAGGATTTGTCCGTTTTGTGCAAAAACTTTTTGATAATAGGGTTTGGCTATTTGATAAAGGTGTTCTGCTTGGTCTTCATTTTCAACGATAAAAGGCAGTGAAGATAATAGGAATATAGGATCTATTCCAGCCATGCTTCCTGCTAATGTGTCTGCAATTTGAATGGCATTATCTGCAACAGCGTAAAAGTTGTCAGTAGACTTAAACCCAAGAGAGCCCCCTGTGTGGAGTGTAATATCTACGTCGCCTTTACTAAGTTTAGTTACTTGATTAATGAAGTATTTATCACCTTCAGCATGAATCGATGTCGCGTTGTATTCATTAGAAAAATCAAATTTCGCGGCAGCTAATGCAAATGGTGCTTGGGAAATGACAATAGAAGTTAATAACAAACTAGGATAGCGCATAGAACTCTTGCCTCGGAAAATTAGGGTCTATTGACTCTAATTTGCCTATCTTTTAGTTGTATTTCTTATTACGGCGAAAGCATGACGAAAAACGACAGGGTATTTTTTTAAAGCAAACTAGTGAACATTAGCAAGGTGCAGTACTAGCCCATCTTATGAGCCAACCTATAAGCTATTCGTCTATCATTTTCATCCAATGCTTCAGACAGAAGCTTGTGGTTGCTCAATGGATTTAATTGATAGGTTTCAAGTGTGACTTGCTTGAGCCGCGCGACGTGCGTCGATTGGTGATTTGCCAAAAAATCGATGGTAGGTACGGCTGAAGTGGGCCGAACTGACGAAGCCACAGGCGACGGAAACCTCAAAAACACTCAGATTGGACTGCTGTATTAGCTGGCGAGCATGGTTTAAACGATGCTCCAGATAATAACGAGCGGGCGTTACACCGATATTACTTCTAAATAGCCTCTCGATTTGTCGTCGAGAAATACCGACAAGTTTTGCTAGTTCATCGATGGTTAATGGATCTTCAATATTGTTTTCCATCAACAAAATGGCTTCTTTAATACAATTTGGAATGTGTGGCTCGGACATTAAAAAATGATTGGTGATTTTAGTGTGTGTGTTAGTGGATCGATCCGAACCAATCACTTCTGCGACAGCCTGAGAATAGTCTGTTCCATAAGAGGTGGTAATGAAATGAAGCATCATATCCAGAGCGCTGTTGGGTCCCGAGCAGGTTAACAAAGAGCCTTCTTCTGTAAACACGGATGTTGATAAATTCAAAGCAGGAAAGCGTTCTTCCATAATGGCTTTGTTGTCTTGATGAATGGAAATCGTATTTCCTGTCTGTATTCTGCTATCAGCAATATAAAAACTACCGTTCCAGAGTCCCATGATGGTTGCGTTTAATTGTGCTGCTTTGGCTATTTTTTTATTCAGCAATGGTTCGGATTTAAGCGCGCTACGAAAACCTCCACAAATCACCAAAATGGAATCTTTGCTTATTTCTATGTCTTGTATATTACCGTCGGTTGCCAACGAGATAGAGACATCTGACAGTGCTTTTTGGTCGTGTAAACTGTAGGTTTTACATTCGTAAATCGGGTTGTCATGCACCATGTTTAAGGTGACTAGGGTGTCTAACGCAACAGAAAAACACGACATGGAAAAATGATCGAGAAGGACAAAATTTGCTCTTCTTGGTGGTGCTGATGAATTTTTGGTGAGCGTTGAGTTTGTGAAAGCAAGATTTGTGCGTTTTAGATGGCTTTGAAAGTGTGATGTGTCTAGCTTATTACTTACTTCTACCATGCCTTAAATTCCGCTCTAATGTTATCGACACAATATCGCATATCTAAGGCAAAATAAATGCCGGAGTACAACCGCGAACGGTTGTTAGAGTATTTCGGGAGAACGATGAGAAAGGGTGATGAGCGAAGGCAGTGGTTGGGCTACTGGACTAGTGGACAGAGGATTGAAGCGTTAGGCGGCAGGCTTCTTTAATTCCCTCTCGTATTTATGATGTAAGGTTTAGTTTTCTATCACCCAAAAAGCTTTTTTTGTGAGAGCTTTTATCTTTTTTATGCCCTTCTGATTTTAGACTTTCTGGTTTGCGCTTACCGAATTATTGCACTTTAGAGCTAGTGGTTTTTTATTTGAATGGGCGCATAATATGCGCAAAATTTGATTTGATAATTATTATCATGTTTATTCTTGGAGAGATAATGCTTCTATCACAGTTACCGAAAGGCACGGTTGCTGAAATTCACTCTGTTTCACATCCTCAAGAAGGCATGCAGCGCCAGCTTTTAGCATTAGGTTTTGATCCAGGAGAAACCGTTCAGCTGATGACGAAAGCACCATTCGGCCATTCTTTGCAGATCAAAGTTGGCTCTACTTTAGTCGCTATCCATTCTGATGACGCAAGTCATATTTACCTCTGTGATTAATATTCTACTTGGCACTCAGCCTTAAAATAAGAGATCAAAATAAACATGACATTCCACATTACCTTAGTCGGTAACCCAAATACTGGGAAAACGACTTTATTTAATAAGTTGGCAGGAACTCGACAAAAAGTAGGCAATTGGGCCGGCGTTACAGTGGATTGTAAAACAGGTTTTTTTACTAGCTCGGATCAGCGTGTCAACATGACAGACTTGCCGGGGATCTACAGTCTGAACAATCAGACCGGCGGCATGGATGAAGTCATTGCACGACGCTTTTTAACCGAGAGCGATTACGACGTTATCGTCAACGTGGTGGATGCGACTAACTTAAAACGCAATCTAAAGCTGACACAAGAACTGGTCGCGTTGGGTCGTCCTATGTTGATAGTTCTCACCATGACAGATCTGGCTCGTAAACTAAATGTTATGCCGGATCTTGAAATATTATCGAAGAACATCGGCGTGCCTGTGGTCGATGGTCATCAGTTGTCGGTGACGCATTTACAAAGCCAATTGTTAGCACACTTTCATGCGTTACCAACGGATCTAGAAACAACGCTTCAAAAAAGCACCCAAAGCGAATATTTCAAGCCTTCGAATGTTCCAAGTGTGGCGACTTGGTTGTCTAACGTAATAATAGGCCATGCGCAGGCGAAAAACTTCACCGATAGAATAGATCAAGTCGTACTTCATCCTTGGTTTGGTATTCCGATCTTTTTACTTGCCATGTACGCCATGTTTGCTGTTGCAATCGGGGTCGGCACCTTGTTTATCGACCCAATTGATATGTTTGCCGGTTATTGGTTTGTGACATTTCCGAGCTATTGGCTAACGCAATGGGGCATTCCTCAGTGGATTATTGTCATACTTGCAAATGGCTTGGGCGGCGGCGTTCAGCTGGTGGCGAGCTTTATTCCTGTGATCGGCTTTCTCTACTTGTGTTTGAGCATCTTAGAAGACAGCGGTTACATGGCGCGAGCGGCGTTTATTGTTGATCGTATTATGTCGTCGATTGGTTTACCCGGTCAGGCATTTATTCCTTTGTTATTAGGTTTTGGCTGTAATGTGCCGTCAATTATGGCGACGCGCAGTCTGACCAATGTACGACAGCGTATGCTGACGATGGCGATGGCGCCATTTATGTCCTGTGGTGCACGTTTAGCCGTGTACGTCATGTTTGTGTCGGTGTTCTTCCGAGAATACGGCGGTCTGCTGGTGTTCGGTTTGTATTTGTTTGGCATCATCATGGCCGTTGGTACGGCCTGGATTTTCCGAAAACAGCTATTTCGCAATGTACGGGTTAGCGTATTGATGGAAATGCCTCATTATCATCGTCCTCGTTGGAGTAATGTTGGCTTGTCCAGCTGGCATAAAGTACGTGGGTTTATCCTGCGTGCCGGAAAAACCATCGTGCTTGTTTCGGCAATTCTGACTATTTTGAATTCGGTGCCATCTTGGAATGCTATTGATGAAGGCGGCAAACCTTCCGCATTGGCAGAAATTGGTCAAGTCATCACTCCAGTGTTTTCACCGATTGGCATGGGCGACAACAATTGGCCCGCGGCTGTTGGTGTGTTTACTGGTATTTTGGCAAAAGAAGCGGTCGTCGGCACCATGGATGCTTTGTATTCTAATGCCGCCAATGAGTCGACCCACACTGCGTACGAATCACCAATAAGTAATTTCGTCGGCGCGGTGACGTTATTGGGTAGCAACCTTGCTGGCATTGTAACGACATTAACTGATCCGCTAGGTTTGACTAGCGTTAGCGAAGCTAAGAGTCAAACCATGACGTCAGGGCATCGCAATATGGTGTCCTTATTCGAAGGTTGGAAAGGCGCGTTTTCATATTTGGTCTTTGTGTTGCTGTATACGCCTTGTGCCGCGACGATTGGCGCGTTGGTAAAAGAGGGCGGAATGCTGTGGTCTAGTGTGGTTGTCGCATGGAGTACAACGGTGGCTTACGTTGCTGCGGTATTCAGCTTTCAATTATTGACCTTTGTCGATCATCCGCTTAGTTCGCTGATTACCATTGGAATTGCTGCTGTTTGTTTAATCTTATTTATTATTGGATTAAAGGTCTGGGTAAAACCGAGAGTCGAGAGCAACATCATCGCCATTGGATGATTTGTGACAGCTAGAGACAAAAAGGAGAAACGATCCTAAAAACGTTTCTCCTTTTTATTAGCTAAGATTGAGTTGAATTAAAGTGAAAGCATAAAGTGTGGCACAAATGGCAAGTGCAAAGAGCGCTAGATAATGCAGTGTTTTTGGGCATGCGGTTTGATAGGTTTGAA
>CAXBGJ010000125.1:0-9699 GCA_963975045.1 uncultured Marinomonas sp.
TTTTGTTGGTGTGGCAAAAATGGCGCTTAACCCTACATAGTCAATCGGCAAGGATTCAGCGTCAATAAGCTGTTGCTCGTTTTCAATAGAAAGACCAAGCAGTTTGTCTTTACCGATCAAACGACGCGCAATGTCCGCGGGCATATCAGATTGACCAAGGTGCACACCGTCGGCGTCCACTGCTAAAGCAACATCGACTCGATCATTGATGATCAAAGGCACACCTGTGCCCTGCAAAATTGCTTTGACCGCAAATGCCCTTTCAATAAAAGCGTGTACGTCACCGTGCTTTTCGCGTACTTGAACCATAGTCACGCCACCAGCAACGGCACCTGTTACCACGGTTTTTAACGTTTCTAGATCTTGCTGATCATCGGTGACTAAATACAAACGATACGGGTTCATTTCACTCTCAACATTTGGTTATTTAATGGCATCAATAAGGAGTCTAATGTGAGACATATTAACATGATGACTAATATATTTACCCTAATCCCATACCTGTAGATTTTTTTAGGGTGGTAGAAAATAAAAATTCGCTTTAGTATCCGTTAATAAAATGGCATTAAAAATACGCACGGTAGATCGAGTAAAATTCAACAGGGAGTATCCAATTAATGCAATACAGAATAGCGAATATGGACGATTTAGAAGGCATCGCTCAGTTGCATGCCCAGAGTTGGCGTAATTCCTATCGCGGTATTTTTCCAGACGATTTTCTTGACCATGACGTCTGGGACGAACGAAAAAACGCTTGGGCTAATCGCTTACCGTCCTCTAAAAAAAATCAACACATCATAGTCGCGACAGACAATGATGAAATATATGGATTTATCTGCGCCTTTGGCCATGAAAGTACCCAGTGGGGAACCTTTATAGACAACTTACATGTTTCAAGCGCCGCTCAGGGCAAAGGTATTGGCAAGCAGCTACTCTATTTAATTGCGCAATGGGTGGATAACACCTTCGAGCACAAAGGCTTATATCTTGAGGTACTAGAAGACAATGTAGGCGCCCAACACTTTTATCATCGTTTTGGCGCAAGACATCAAGAAACTAATCTATGGCAACCGCCTGGTAATGGAGAAAAGGTAAATGACATGCTTTTTGTGTGGGAAAATGACCATCCTTTACTGCCACACAATATTACCGCAAAGGCATAATATTAGTATTGAGGGGCTAATTGATGACATTGTATTAAAAAAAACAATTCAGCGAATAGCCCCTCAATAACCTTCTTTTACCTCAGCTCATTTTAAGCCGTTGAATCAATGTTTCTTCATCCAACAAATACAAAGCATCTAACAAATTAAGCTGTAAGCTCCCTGGGCCTTTGGATTGCTCTGCGGCGATTTCACCCGCAACGCCCAAAACCGCAGCGGCGGCTAAGCCGGTTTCTTCGCCGACAGCGGCAAACGCGCCAGTTAATGCGCTCAGTGTGCAACCCATTCCAGTCACATACGTCATCATAACGTGGCCATTATTAAGCTTAATTTGGCGGTCAGCGGTAATAATAAAATCCGTTTCGCCTGAGACAACCACATTACATTGGTAGGTTTTTGCCAAGTATTGCGCGGCACCGACGGCGGCTTCACTGCTGTCCGTTGAGTCGACGCCTTTGCTTGTCCCTTGCTCTCCCGCCAAGGCGATGATTTCAGACGCATTACCACGAATAATCAACTTGTTCGCGGCGTCAGCAATCTGCCGAGATGTTTGTGTGCGCAGTTTACTCGCGCCACAACCAACCGGATCAAGTACAACGACTTTATTATGGTTATTTGCTTGCTCTACCGCGACCATCATACGCGGTATCCAAAGGCTGTCTAAGGTTCCAATATTAATCACTAAGGCGCCGGAAAAGGACATCATTTCCGCCATCTCTTCACGGGAGTGCGCCATGATTGGGGAAGCACCAATGGCCAGCAACGCGTTGGCAGTATTGTTCATCACCACGTAATTAGTGATATTCACCACCAGCGGTTTCTGCTCGCGCACGGCATGCAGTGCGTTAATAATCGTATCGACATTCATACTGTTACCTTTTGCTTTTCACTTTTAACGTCAGCTTCTACGCTCTGATTTCCAATTTCTATTTCCTAAAAAGTCGCGAACGGCTTATTGAAAACTCGGCACGTAGTCTTTGGCTTTTGGTAAGGTGCTAATGATTTTTTGGTCATACATAAATTGGGCATAGTCGTCATAACGTTTCAAATCTACCGCTGAAGGACGCAACGCAAAACGCGTCAACGTTGCTTTCCAAGCCAATTCATTTAGTTCGTTGTTTAAAGTGTCTGGTTTGTACGCAACAAACTCGTTCCATGAAGCTTGCGGATGATTAACGATGTAGATCGTGGCTTGCTCGATCGCTTTATTGAAGCGTTGAATCGCCACTTTGTCATAGCTGTTCGCATTGGCAACAAAGACCAGTTCATCATAAACAGGCACGCCGTGTTCTTCTGGGAAAAAGGCTTTTGCTTCTATGCCTTCTAACGCCAATTGATTGGCTTCAAAGTTACGGAAACCACCCCATGTTGCATCCACTTTGCCTGACGCAAGAGACGTCGACAGTGCCCAACCGATATTAATAATTTGTACTTCTTCATATTTCACACCATGTGTTTTCAACATGGTGCCGACAATCGCTTCTTCATTACCGGCCACAGAGATGCCGATTTTTTTACCCTTCAAGTCAGCGATGCCATCGATGGTGTTATTGTCCAATACGGTAAGCGTGTTCAATGGTGTTGCAATCAAGGTTGCTGCACGAATCAGCGGTAAGCCAGCGGCCACATCCATGGTTAAATTGGGTTGATAAGATACGGCTAAATCGACATTACCCGCGGCCACTAGCTTCGCTGGCGTGCTTGGATCAGAGGGCTCTTGAATCTCCACCTCAAGACCTTGGTCCTTAAAATAACCTCGCTGCTTGGCAATCACGATAGGACCATGATTTGGGTTTACAAACCAATCCAACATCAAGGTAAGTTTTTTCTCTTCTGCTTGTGCTTGTCCAGTGACAGACAACAAAGACGCAGCAAGTACGATGCTGCTTAATAGCATTTTTTTATTCATTACTTTTCCTTTCCTTTTAGTAGGCATTTTTATGAGTAATCGTTTTTTGTTCATAACACGTGTCGGGGATATTTGAATGCGCGGTGCTTACGAAACACCCCACGGAATGAATTTTTTTAATAACCTATCGGTGACAAAATAAAGTGAGACGGACAGTAAAGATAAAATAAGCAATGCCGCGAACATTTCATCGATCATCATCCGGGCATTGGCCTGCAACATTAGATAACCCAAGCCTTCGCTAGAACCCACCCATTCCCCTGCTACTGCGCCTATAGGCGCAATCACTACGGCGACACGAATTCCAGACGCCAGCGTGGGTAAAGACGCAGGAAATTGAATATGACGGAGTCTTTGCCACTTTGTAGCTCCCATAGTTTTGACAAGATCGAGATAACCCAACGGCGTATTACGCAAACCGTCGTAGCAACATGTGGTGACAGGAAAAAAAATGATGATCGCGGCCATCACAATTTTGGAGGCAATCCCATAGCCCAACCAGATCATCAACAGTGGCGCAATGGCAAAAACCGGAATCGCCTGACTGGCGATTAAAATAGGCAGTAACCAGCGTTTTATCGGCTTAAACAACAACATTTGTAAGGCAAAAAACAACCCCATAAACAGACCTAAAAATAGGCCGAGTACTATTTCTGCCCCCGTCACCAGCGTATGCTTAAAAAGAACCTCTCGTCGTTGCAGTAGCTTTTCTAAGACGTCTAAAGGTGCCGGTAAAATAAACGTAGGCATAGCAAAGGCAATCACGACGGCTTGCCATAATCCTAAAATAACGACAAAGCTCACCACAATACGGAGCGCAGAATGCAGACTCGCATTCCTATTTTCTTTTTGATGTGGCTTAGGCGTAATACGAATTTTATCGCTCATTTTCATCCCCACATTGATCACCATGATCATGCTCCAAACACGCCATTATTCGCTGCTGAAGTTGTGCACCCTCGGCATCGAATGTGCGTGGTGTAGAAGACTCAAGCGTCGTTAAGAATGCCGCCGTGCTGGGATTTCCTTGCATGATGTAGATATGGTGAGCAAGGCGAATCGCCTCTTGTGGGTCGTGGGTAATTAAAACAACGGTTTTGTCTTGCAGTAGAGTGCAAGCTAGATCTTGCAATCGATAGCGCGTCACCGCATCCAATGCAGAAAATGGTTCATCCATTAACACGACTGGTTTGTTCTGCATCAGGGTTCTTGCCAAGGCGACGCGTTGACGCATGCCACCCGATAACTGTTGAGGTAACCGATTGGCATGATCGGCAAGCCCGACTTTTTCCAGCAACGCCAATGCTTGTACTTTTTGATCATGAGCAACGGAGTTTCCCCGAGCTCCAAATTTAGAGCTTAACAAGACGTTGTCTAATACAGACAACCACGGCATCAATAAATCTTGCTGCGCCATATAAGCAATTTGATCTTTCAGCGCACGGTTCGCAGGTTCAATTTGTAACTCGCCAGACCACGCTATTTGTTGATCAAGCAAGCCAGCAAGATGACGCAACAACGAGGTTTTTCCACAACCACTACGTCCCAAAACACACGTCCACTGCCCTGCTGGCATGGTCATATTAAGATGGCTTAACGTAGGCACCTTACTATCAAGATAGCGTAGATAACCTTGAGTTATCGTTATCTTAATCGAAGATTTTGGGACTGAAAAAGCCGCCAAATTAGCGGACATTAGCGTGGCCATTAAAAAAATGGTTTACCGGTCCGTGACCACGACCTATTTGCAATTCATCTGCGTGCTCTATTGCTTGAGTAATGTATTTTTTGCCTAACTGAACCGCGTGCAATAAGTCATTACCTTGCGCCAAATACGAGGCAATCGCTGAAGATAATGTACAACCTGTGCCATGCGTGTTGCGAGTCTGAATTCGTGGTGAGGTTAAGACCTCAAGGCGATCGGCAAAGATTAGAAAATCGGTACTGTTTTCGTCTTCTTCCAGATGCCCACCTTTCAACAGCACGGTTTTCATTTTCAACTGGCGCAGTTTGTCGACCATTAGCGTCATGGATGCGCTATCTGTTGGGACGAGAGAGCCCGTTAATGCAGCGGCTTCAGGAAGGTTGGGGGTAATGAGATCAGCCAAGGGAAGTAGTTCGGATTTGAGCGTATTAATGGACGTCATTTTTAGTAAAAGGTCCCCACTGGTCGCCACCATGACAGGATCAACGACTAGAAATTTAGGGCGATATTGCTTGAGCTTTGCCGCGACTAATTTGATTGTGTCGCAGTCTGCCAACATCCCTACTTTGACTGCGATGACATTCAGATCAGAAAATACCGCATCGAGCTGTTTTTCAATGTGCTCAAGAGGGATAGGAAAAATGGCAGAAACGCCGAGTGTATTTTGAGCGGTAATCGCGGTAATCACCGAACAAGCGTAACTTCCTGTCGCAGACATGGCTTTAATATCAGCTTGAATGCCTGCTCCGCCGCCACTGTCAGAACCGGCAATTGTCAAAACGATGGGCGTAGGCACATGGTTAGATAAAATGTTAGACACATGAACAGAAGGGGTTGTGATATCACTCGACATATAAAGCTCCAAGAACGGGCGTTCTGGAACTAGATCGAGTTACGTTAAGATAGGAGTAGGATCACCAATCATCAATAACAAGATGTATAGTTCCCTACGCCAGTATTAACTGAATCAGGTTCAACGGGTCTGCAAATGTGCAATCTCAGCCTTAACGGCCCCCCGACTATATGCGGCAATACTAACAAGATTCATCGAAAGCGCAACAAAGGATAATTGAAGTCGGACAAAGAACCAGACAGTAAGACGTTATAATGATACTAACTTGTCGTCGTGACTTGCACCGTACGCTTGTTGTCTTTGATCAAGCTCACACCAGCAAGCGCAACCACACCCAACACCAACCAAGACCCCATGATGACACCAGTCCAACCATCGGCTTGCCAGAACGGGTCGAGGTAAAAACCGCCAAGACTGGCGCCTAAATAATAAAATACCAAATACAAAGAAGACGCACTGGCTTTGGCGTGTTTCGCGTTTCGACTCACATAGCTACTGGCCGTTGAATGGCCTAAAAAGAAGCCAAAACTATTAATGAGCAAGCCGATAATAATGGCCATTAAAGAACCACCGAGTGTCACTAAAGAACCAAACATAAAGATGCAGGTGCCTAATACGATTATATTAGGCTGGCTCCAACGCTTCGCAAGCTTCCCCGATATGGCCGACCCTAAGGTGCCAGACAAATACGTTAGAAACAGCAAGCCGACGTATTTTGCCGTTAAGTTATAAGGTGCCGCTTCCAGTACGAAGGTTACATAGCTGTATTGATTGATAAAAATAAAGAAGCTAAACCCACCAATCAAATAGCAGGTTAGCAAACGGCGATTCTGTAGATGATCCTTCATATTCATCAGGATATGACCGACTCGCAAAGGTTTGGGCTCAAAGTGTCTTGATTTAGGCAGTAAGAAGAAAAAAGCCAACAAACAAACAAGACTAATAGCGCTCATCACGCCAAACGTTGCAGAACGCCCTAACCACTCACCGACAAAGCCACCAATAAGACGACCACCAATGCCACCTAACGTGTTGCCACTGATGTATAAACCGACGGCGACCATCAAAGCTTCTGGCGTGTATTCATCCCCCAAGTACGCCACCGCAATAGCAGGTAAGCCCGCCAAGAAAAATCCCTGCAAAGCTCGCAATGCCAGTAAAGATTCATAGCTTTGCACTAAGGACAAGCAAAAGGTTGTTAACGTAATGCCCACCATGGTCATCACCATGATGCCTTTTCGGCCCAAGGCGTCCGATATCGGCCCATAGAAGAGTAACGATATCCCCAAGGTCAGCGTCGTTATCGTAAAACTGGCACTGGCCTGAAGCGGGCTAATGGAAAATTCGTTCGCTATCATGGGCAACAAGGGTTGAGTGACGTATACGTTGGCAAAGACCATAAAAGAACCGATCACTAAGGCTAAGGTTCCTCGCCAAAAAACCGAGCTATTTACTTCAATCACAACAAAACTCCAGTATCAATACCGCGAAAATCAGCCCAACGAGACAAATATTATTGGCACACTATACGCCCAGCCAATTTATCAATAAAATATATCTATCTTATCCAATCCATAAGGATTATTGATGGACATTAAACCGCTACGTTATTTCATTGCCATCGCTAAAACTCAGAGCTTTACTAAGGCCGCCAAGCTGCTTGGCGTGGCCCAACCAGCCGTTAGCATGGCGATTAAAAAATTAGAACATGATTTGGGTTTGACCTTGATCCACCGCGCCGATAGAAACATTGGCCTCACCGATGAAGGCAAAAAATTACGGCTGCATGCTGAAAAGATCATCCAAGCCACTGACGATGCATTACTCGAAATGAGCGAGCTAAAAGGCCTGAGCCAAGGCGAAGTCCGTGTAGGCATTCCCAGCATGTTGGGGTCTTACTATTTCCCGCCCATTCTCATGGCGTTTCGACACCGCTACCCCACTCTCACGCTGAAAGTCATTGAAGGCGGTACTTGGCAGCTGCAAAAAATGCTCGAAAATGGTGAGTTAGATTTAAGCGTCATTGTCGCTGAAACCTTACCGGACAGCCTGCAAACCCAAGCGCTGATTCGAGAAGAGATGTTAGTGACCGTCGCGACCGATCACCCGTTTAGTCAACTAGAGCGAGTCTCGCCAGACGCTTTTTTCGATGAAGAGCTGGTCATGTTTAAAGAAGGTTATTTTCATCGGCGAATAGTCGACAAGCTAGCCAAAGCCTGTAAAAAAACACCTAAAATTGGCTTTGAAACTAACCTCATTCCGCTCATTAAATCCATCACTCAACAAGGTTTTGGCATTTCCACGCTACTCGCTATGGTAATAGAAGAAGACGACCAACTGATCACGCGCTCCTTTGATCCACCTATCTGGTTAGACCTTGGCATCGCATGGCGAAAAGACAGCTACCTCTCTAAAGCTAACCGCGCTTTTCTCGACTTTGTTAGTGAACATGGACGCGACAACCAGTAAACATAAAAATGCCCGTGCTCTGTATCTACTCACAGTAAAAAAGCGTGGGCATTGTCATTAAAAAGCGTCAACATTGCGCACTACAAGATGGCCCATATCAATCTTCCCTCCTGCGTAATAAATAAATAACACCACACGATTCAATGTTTTCTCACTTTTTTTAATTACCTCATGCGCTTATTCCTGCGCTTTTCATCGCATTTACTGCGACTAGACAGGCTAGTACTTAAGAATTCTAAAGCACTAGTCCTACTGGCGTTTGCTTTTAGTTACTTAGCTAGACAAGTTACTCATCCCATGCTCGGTTTCATTTTTAAAACACCAAGTTGTCATATATTGGTCATTTTTTAGACTTATCTAGATAACCAAACTGTCACAAAACCTACCTAGTATCGCCTCATCAGAAACGCTTTTGCGTTCATCAATTAAAGGGGTCGACATCCAATGAGCATTATAGAAATCACTGGTGTAAAAAAACACTTCACCAAAGAAGTCTGTGCATTAAAACATGTGGATTTATCAATTAAACAAGGCGAAATGGTTGCTCTTATTGGCCCTTCAGGCTCTGGAAAATCTACGCTTATGCGACACATTTCAGGTTTAACGCTTGCCGATAAACACAGCGATTCCTGCATTAAGGTGCTAGGTAATACCATTCAACAACGCGGCAAACTAGACAAACATGTTCGAACTTCTCGTTCGCAGATAGGCAATGTATTTCAGCAGTTTAATTTGGTTAGTCGTTTAAGCGTATTAACCAATGTGATGATCGGCGGACTCAGTCGCATTCCGACCTACCGCAGTTTACTGGGTTGGTTTACCTCTGAAGAAAAGCACATGGCACTTGAAGCGCTAGAAAGAGTGGGGTTAAAAAACGTCGCCTTAAAACGTGCTTCGGAACTCTCTGGTGGTCAGCAACAACGAGTAGCCATCGCCCGCGCTCTCATGCAAAAAGCCAAGGTGATTTTGGCTGACGAACCCATTGCATCCCTTGACCCTGAATCCTCCCGTTTGGTCATGCAAACCTTAAAAGACATCAACGAAAAAGATGGCATCACCGTAGTGGTAACACTGCATCAAGTGGACTACGCGCAAAAGTACTGTGAACGCGCCGTGGCTCTGCAAGATGGAAAAGTGTTTTTCGATAACCTCATTCATCATCTGAATGAGGAAAATCTTGCCTCACTTTATGGATCCCAACAAGAAGAATCGCCTATTAACGATTCCTCTCAAACCCTCTTAAATGGAATGCCACTTCCTAAAAATAGACGAATTACCACAGAAATAAACCATGCAACGCACCACTCATTGATCAATTAATTATTGGAGTTTACGTTATGAAATTAAAAAGGTTTATCGCCAAAGTCATGTCAGCGACGGCATTTTTCGCATTACTGTCGGCTCCCGTGACAGTACAAGCAGAAGACATGAAAACACTGAACTTCGGCATCATCTCTACCGAATCTTCACAGAATTTAAAAACAGTCTGGGTGCCATTTTTAGACGATATGTCTAAGAAACTGGGCATGGAAGTAAAACCTTTTTTTGCTTCGGACTACGCAGGCATCATCCAGGCAATGCGTTTTGATAAAGTCGATAT
>CAXBGJ010000126.1:0-9676 GCA_963975045.1 uncultured Marinomonas sp.
CAGAGTGATTAGTCCAGCCCTTTTGAAAAAAAGCTTACGCTCTGTAATATGAGTTATTTTATGTGATTTCATCGTCGTACTCACCTTCCACAATTTTAAAACATTCTCTACGTATCTCAGACACTTCCATGCATCAAAGACGAAGAAAAAAGGGCCAGAAAAAATGAGACAAGAAATTAGCACAACACAATACTAAACACTAGCGATTATCATTTATTCAAGCGATCAATGAACCACATTAATATACTAAGAAAAATTAGGGGATATAGCGGACTGATTGATTCACTTTGCCAACAAAACCAGACCAAAAAAAAGAGCTAATCAACAAATGCTAATTAAGCAATTGGTTCAGCTCATCTCCGATCATCAAGGCATCGTCTAACTCGTAAACAATGCCTCCTGGTAAACCCGCTGCTTTTGCGACAGCCATTGGAAAACCTTCTCTAACTAAGTCGTAATCACGATCATTACGAATACAGGCGTTCAAATAACAAGCCAAATTTAAAACACACGCCAACGGCTGTGGTTTATCATCAATAAACGGTCGTTTATGGCGTTGCACTGCATTGCCAAGCTCTACAGGAAACTTCCATAAATCCATTAATGCTTTCCCTGCATCCTGCGATGTAAAACCAAGCAAATCTTCTTCTGCCTTAACTCTGCCTGCTTTGCGGCCAGTAACCAAAGCTTGGACCTCTTTCGCAATTTCAGGTTCAGTAAGATGTAAAAGCACACGACCTATATTATGAACAATCCCCACCGTGAACGCTTCACTCTCTTCAACCAAAGGCGTTCGCCTTGCTATCCATTGCGCCAACTCAGCAACACGAAAAGAGTCAGCCCAAAACTCAGATAGCTTAATACCTTCGACACTGGTCACAGAATTAGAAAAACCAGAAGCAATCACCAAGGTTTTCAGTTTATCGATACCCAATAAAACCGTCGCTTCATCGATAGAAGATATTTTTCTAGACAGACCAAAATAAGCAGAATTCACCACTCGTAACACTTTTAACGAAATCGTCTGATCGTGAGAAACCCTTTCAGCAATATCCGAATACTTTGCATTTGAATCGTTAAGAAGCTGAATCAGTTCGCGGACAACGTCCGGAACATTGGGGAGTTTATCCGTTTGCTTTAGAAGATCTTGGACTTGCATTCCATTCCGCCTTGTACAGTGTTTAGTGGAGTATCTAGTTATGCAGAGTATGACAACAATCGTTTTTTGCAATAGGAGATACGTAGTGTATTGAAAAAGCGTGGCATATTGCCATTATAAATCACGTAGATAATAAGAACATATCAAGAAAAAGAAGCTAGCCCTGCCGCTCGAGCAATCAATTTCTTCTTTAACGCGACATTGTGATTGAAACGCTTCATTCCCATATTTCTAAGCTGAACAAACACTGGCTGCTGTGTCGAAAATAAACGTTTGAAAGCCTCCATCCCTACCGACATGGCAATGTTATCTAGCATTCTAGCTCGCTGGTAACGTCTTAGCACGTGACTGGCGCCCAAACATTCTCCTCGACGATGTGCCTTACTTAATACTGCCACCAACTCTTTAACATCAGAAAAACCTAGGTTTGCCCCCTGCCCTGCTAAAGGATGGATCGTATGGGCGGCGTCGCCAATCAAAACCATACCTGGCTTCACATACTCTTTGGCATGACGCTGTCGCAATGGGATCGATTGACGTGCTTGCGTCACCCTCAAGACATCAAATCGCTTATCAATAGCGTAGTGCAAACGACGACAAAAAGCGTCAACCTCTAGCGCCATCAATGCTTCAGCTTCTTTGGGTGGTACAGACCAAACGATGGACACAAAATGCTTTTGATCTACACAGGGCAATGGAAGGAAGGCTAAAATCCCTTCTTCGCCAAAACTTTGCCACGCGGTGTTTTGATGTGATTTATCAATTTCTATGGTCGCCACTATGGCATTATGGCCATAATCCCACTCGACTGTAGCAAACGCATTCTCTGTACGAAGTTTGGACATAGCGCCATCAGCAGCCACTATTGCTTGAGCTTCTAATACGTGACCCGAAGACAGCTCTGCCCTAACACCAGATTCACTTAGCTCATGAGAATCTAACGTATCACTCAAATAAAGGTCGATGTTTTTAATATCTAGGATTTTTGACATTAGCTTTTGATTTAAAACCGTATTTTCAACCAAATACCCTAGTTCAGGCATCGTCGTTGTTTCAGCATTAAAATCAATATGGCCGTCACCAAGGCCATCCCAAACAACCATATTGTCATAAGGTGCTATGCGGTCTAGGGGAATGCCTTGCCATACACCGGCCGTTTCAAGCAAGGTTTTTGACTGACTGGAAATAGCACTGACTCTCGAGTCGTAAGCGGGGGGGATAGACAAACGATAGTCACCATCATGTTTATCCACAAGCGCAATTCGTAACGAAGATTTAGCCAACAATATCGCCGACAGAGCGCCCACCATACCGGCACCAACTATAATCAGATCGTACGACTTAGCCATCTAACCTTACTCCAACGCTTCGCGTTTTTGATTAACGATTCTCAGCCATTAAAGCTTCAATCTCTTTAATTTCTTTTGGTAGGCCATGCGTTAATACATAAGGGCCATCTGCACGAATTTGCACATCGTCTTCAATTCGAATCCCGATACCCCGCCATTTTTCATCAACCGATTGATTATCCGCAGAAACATACAATCCCGGTTCAATGGTCAACACCATGCCTTCCTCAAGTAAACGCGACTCACCCGAAATTTTATAAGCACCGCAATCATGAACGTCAAGCCCTAACCAATGCCCTGTATTGTGCATGTAGAAATCTCGATATGCCTTGTTCTCGATCAGCTGATCAACATCTCCCATTAATAAACCATGAGTGACCAGACCTTCGGTTAACGTTCGTACCGCTGCGTTGTGACAAGCTTCATAAGGGGTTCCCACGGTAAGCTTTTCCATACCGGCATGGTACGCATCCAAAACCACTTGATACAACGCCGCTTGGGGCTCACTGAATTGGCCACTCGCAGGAAAAGTACGTGTAATATCGGCGGCGTAACAGCCCAATTCCGCGCCAGCATCGATCAAGATAAGATCACCATCTTCAATGATTTCATCATTTTTGATGTAATGCAGCACACAAGCATTGCTACCAGAAGCCACTATGTTGTTATACGCAGGTTGTCGCACGCCGGACTTCATAAAGACATAATTCAGCTCAGCTTCGAGCTGATACTCATTCATTCCAGGACGAACTGTACGCATCGCCTGTTTATGAGCTTCAACACTAATTTGTGCGGCCGCTTCCATAATAGTGATTTCTTCAGCGTCTTTTCGCAAACGCATTTCAGCGACCACAGGCGCTAAATCGATAAAATTCGTCGGTGCCACCGCGCCCATTCTAGCGCGAGCCGCAACGGCACTGCGCCAAGTAGCGATTTTTTCTCTTAAAGTGGAATCATCAAATAAATAAGCAACATGTGATGCGCCATCCAATGCAGCAAAAGCGACACTGTCTAACTCATCCAATGCCATTGCTTCATTTGCACCAAAATTCGCTATTGCGCCTTCTATACCGAAACGAAAGCCATCCCATTGCTCCTTCTCAGGGTCTTTTGGCAAAGTAACTAAGGTCATATCGCCACGCCCATGAATCAAGGCATACGCACTTGGTTCTGGAAATCCTGTTAAATAGAAAAAGCTGCTATGAGGACGAAACTCATACTCGCAATCATTATTACGAGTCGACAACTCACCGGTACGTACCACAACCACACTGTTTTCAGGTAAGGATTGCATCAAACGTTCACGGCGCGCCTGATAAGTTTGAGTTTCGATTTTCATAAAAGGTCTCGCTTTAATGTAATGAATTCTTCTTGGTATGATCCACATCAGGATTGATAGCATGATGTTCTGTGTACATCATCATCGCTGACAATCTCACATATTCAACCAATTCAGTTAAATCTGCTTCATTGTCATTGCTGTCTTCAAGTGCACGCATTTCAGCTTGCATAGCTGATATATTGGCAAAGTCGCGAAGGATTTGTTTGGTTTCATCCGACAGGGTGTTTTTTTGCCCAGACAAGCCATAGCCGGCTAAAAAGCCATGAGCCCATTGCGATAAGGTCACGCCTCTTTCACATAAATCCGCGTCTTCGTCTGAAATACTTGGCACCAGCGCAAACTCGCCATTCTGAAGCAAAGTCAATGTCGCGGTATAAAGCTCAACGATAATCACACGGCTAGCGTCTTCTTTCCATCCTTCAATATCACAAAACTCAACCACCATCGTCAGCCAATCTTCCAACGGCAAGGTCACACCAGAAGCTAGGTAGCCACACAATTGACCGTGTAATTCTGACGGCGAAGCGGTAATGGATTCTGTAACAAAAACATCGGCGATCAAATCGAAGTCCAACGCATCTTTTAACATTTCTGTGGACATATAATGTCTGCCTATTTCTGTTCAATTCGTAAAAAAATAAGCCGCGCCTAATAGCGCGGCCTTTCTGTCCCATTTTTCGACTCTATATCAATAATATGGGGCAGCAGTACAGACCTTTCAAGCCCATTAGCCTAGTTGTTTAAGGCCAGACTCTAGCGTTTGCAAAATCAGTGTATTAATCGTCATTGGGCCAACACCGCCTGGAACGGGTGTATAAGCTGCAACGCGGTTGGTTAAAGGCGCAAGTTCAATATCACCGACGCCACCAGGGTGATAACCCGCATCAATCACAACCGCGCCGTCTTTGATCCATTCCGCTTTGATGAACTCAGGTTTGCCCACTGCCCCAACAATGACGTCGGCTTGTTTGACAAACTCAGACAAATTTTGCGTACGAGAATGGCAAATAGTCACGGTAGCGTTGGCGTTCAACATCATCATTGCCATTGGTTTACCCAAAATCGGGCTACGACCAACCACCACAACGTGTTTGCCTTCTAAATTTACATCATAGGCTTCAAGCAAACGCATGATACCAGCAGGCGTCGCCGCGCCGTAAGCCGGCTCTTGCATCGCCATACGACCAAAGCCAAGACAAGTAACACCATCAACGTCTTTATGAGCCGCAATCGCATCAAAACAAAGACGTTCGTCAACTTGTGCTGGCACCGGATGTTGCAACAAAATACCGTGCACATCTGGATTATTATTCAATTCGTTGATTTTTTCTAGAAGCTGATCCGTCGTCGTGGTTTCTGGCAATTCGATTGCCATAGAGTCCATGCCTACTCGACGACAAGCGTTACCTTTCATTTTTACATAAGTGGCTGATGCTGGATCAGCACCCACTAAAATAGTCGCTAGAATTGGGGTGCAACCGGTACGTTCTTTAAGCTCGGCGACTTGAGCTTGTAAGCGGTTTTCAGTTTCTTTGGCACAAAGTTTGCCGTCAAGAACCAGTGCTGTCATGAATGAGCTCCAGTAAAAATAGAGTGATGTATGAGGGAGGCGCATTATACCTCAACTTTTGATCCGATACGCAGTGCCAAACCCAATTTGTTCGGCAAAACCCCAATCTTGGTGTTTGCGTTAAGCAGGCTCTAAATAGTCCACTAACAACTGTAGATTGCGTTGACCTCGAAACTCATTGATATCCAGCTTATAAACCAGACGTGCCTGCGTCGACTTGTCATTAGGCCATTTATCCAAATCCACAAAAAAACTGATCGCGTCCAATAAAAGACCACTGCGTGGTTCACGCACCATTAACTTGAGATGTTTTTCGCCAACAATGCGCTGCTGCAAGATATCAAATACACCATCAAAACAAGGCTCAGGAAACATCTGACCCCAAGGTCCAGACAATCTAACTTGCTCTGCAAAACTCAAACTAAAGTCTTCCGGGGCTAGAGGACCATCCGTCATAAGCGTCGCTTCTAGTTGCTCAGGCGTTACCCATTCAGTAATGATCGCATCAAATGCCAAACGAAATGCTTCATAATGAGATTCTTTAATCGACATACCTGCCGCCATAGCATGACCGCCAAACTTACTCAGTAGTTGCGGATAACGTTTCGCTAATAGGTCTAATGCATCACGAATATGCACCCCAGCAATGGAGCGAGCCGACCCTTTCAACTCATTTTCACCCACTCGAGCAAACGCAATCACTGGGCGATGACACTTGTCTTTCATTCGAGAAGCCAGAATCCCAATGACGCCCTGATGCCAATCGGCATCGTAAAAGCACATACCATTGGGTATGTCTTGTTCGTCATCTAATAAAGAAACCAATACTAATTCGGCCTGCTCTTTCATATCCGATTCGATCACTTTACGCTCACGGTTAAACTGATCGAGCTGCTGAGCGTATTGGCGCGCTTGATGTGGATGCACCGCCAACAAACATTCTATGCCAACCGACATGTCATCAAGGCGACCCGCCGCGTTCAATCTTGGCCCAACAACAAAACCCAAATCAGATGCTTTTAACTGAGTGTGATCTCGATGCCCCACTTCTAATAATGCCAAGATACCAGGTCGTGCCAAGCCTGCTTGTATACGCTTAATGCCTTGCTGTACCAAAATTCGGTTGTTGGCATCCAAAGGCACCACATCGGCGACGGTTCCCAAAGCGACCAAATCCAAATAGTCCGCCATTTTTGGCTCAGGAATATGCTGTTCAATGAACCAATTTCGATGTTTTAATTCTGCGCGAAGTGCTGACATCACATAAAATATAACGCCAACACCCGCTAAATTTTTACTTGGAAAACCACACTTGGGATGATTCGGATTCACAATGGCATCGGCCATTGGCAAGCTATCACCGGGCAAATGATGATCGGTTACCACCACTTTCATACCATAAGACTTTGCGGCTAATACACCATCAATGCTGGCAATGCCATTATCGACCGTCACCAGTACCGCCGGCTCTCTTTCTTTCGCCACCTCGACAATTTCTGGCGTCAGTCCATAACCAAATTCAAACCGATTTGGTACCAAATAGTCTGGCGAAATCGCCCCCATCGCCTCCAAAGTAAGAATACCAAGACTGGTGCTCGTCGCGCCGTCAGCATCAAAATCCCCAACAATCAGAATCTTCTGCCCAGCCTCAATGGCATCGGCTAAAATACTTGCCGCTGTTTTTAAATCAAATAACGAATCCGGCCTTAATAAATGCGGCAGCCGGTAATCGAGTTGAGCCACGGTCATTACATCACGTGCCATAAAGACTCGCTGCAAAGTCGCAGACATACTATTAGGAAAGTCATTTTGTTCAGCCGGAACCGGACGACGTTCAATACGCATAAAAATCTCAACAACCAAAATAGTGATAAATAGGAAAAGAGTATCATGAAAACGACGATTCTCGTGCGAGTACAACCCAAAGAGGCAATAACGCAACAATAATCAAGACAGTGCAACAGGATCGCCACCGTACACTAGGAGCTGCGGCTATTTTCAGGTTCATGGATGTGGCTATTTTCAGGTACATATATGTGGAAGGTGCTATCGGCAGTGGGTTGATCCATTTTTTGGGGCTTGAAACTACCCCAAACTGGTAAGACCAATGCGCCCATTACTGTAGCGGAGGAGGAGACCGTTTTATTGGCGCTGCACTAAAAATCATCGGATAGTCATTTAACGCCATCGAGTCTGATTTCTGCCTGCGCGTTTCGCACCATACAAACGATTATCGGCGAGAGTGATTGTTTCTCTTAATGACGTAGATTCATTCATCGTGGCCACACCAAAACTCAGCGTCATACGAAACTTTTGATCCAAATATTCGAACTCATACTCTTCTACTTGCTGTCGAATGGACTCAGCCAAGTTAAAAGCATCAAGCTGTGTGCAATCGCACACAGCAACCAAAAACTCTTCCCCTCCCCAACGAGAGGCCAAGCCGCCCTTTGGAAGCGGCTGTTGAATAATCTTGCCCAACTGAGCTAAGGCGTAATCACCGACATCATGCCCATATTCATCATTTATACGCTTAAAAAAATCTACATCCGCCAATAATAGGTGATAGCTGGTATAAGTCGTATCTTCTAAACGTTGCATCATCCCTCTACGATTCAGGAGCTCGGTTAATGCATCCGTATAAGCGACTAACTTAAGCTTTGCCGACGCCTCTTTTAACTCTTGATTAGAACGAGACATCGAATATTCATAAATGGCAGAAAGAAAAATAATAACCAAAAATGAAAATAGGATTCTGGACTTTAACGTGGGGTGGTAAGCAGATTTGACAAAATGACTGTCCATGAAAAACATCACAATCACTAGCGCTAAGGTAAAAACGCCCAGCTCTATGAGACCTCGCTTCAGACCATGTAAGAATAAAGCCACAGCGGGAAGACAATAAATCCAAACATGCCCTGTGCCATGCACACCCCCTGTATAAATGAGATAAATCATCAAAATATACAAAGGATAAATAACAAAATTACCAGACACGGAATGATTATGAGTGTAACGCAAATAAACATGATTCATCGAATATAAGAAAGCGAAGAAAATAAGCACAACACCGAGGACAGCCTTTCCCTCATACAATGAAGAAAGGCCTAAAGGAAGCGTAAAAAGAACACCGACAGTCGCAAAAAGATTAATAATAAAAACTCGACGAGCATCCTCAGAGAACACACCTTCGTTTTCACCAACATAGAAAAATGTAAGCCAAGTAGATTTCGTCTTATCTTTTATTTTATTTTTTTTAATACGATCTACGTTTTTCGCCATCAATGCTCTCCGACCCAGCACAATCAAGTCATTACTTTACGAATAGAATAATCCTACACCAAAGTCTAAAAGAGCTCCTTCTCTAATGCCATTCCGTTACAAATAACAACATTTCATGCATTTAACGCTAAATTGGATAGAGACGCGACAACAATACAGGGACAACTGTTTCTACTTTTAAAATACGATCGCCCAAATGAACAGACTCCATACCAGCTTCGTGCCACTTATCCACTTCAAATTCATTCCACCCGCCTTCCGGCCCAAGCGCAAGAACACACGGTTTTTGTATATCGATGGGGCAACGTTTAGCTAAGTAAGGGTGGGCTAACAAACCCACTTTATCCATCAACAACGCCGGCAACTGATCTTCAACAAAGGGGCGAAATCTTGGTATCAAAGACCATGTTGGCATGATGGTGTCTTTTGCCTGTTCAAGCCCTTCAAGCAAACACTGTTGAATAGACTCAGTTTGCAACACAGGGCTCTGCCAATAACTTTTTTCCACCTTCGCAGAATGAATTAAATACAATTCCTTTACCCCCATTGCGGCAATGTTCTGCAAGGTTCGCTTTAGCATGTTGGGTCTAGGCAAAGCCATTACTAAAATCATGGGTAACGGTTGAGGCGCAGGAAGAGACAGAGAAACAGAATGGATATACCCAAGCAGATCGTCTTTTGGTGGCTCATACACACCCTCGCCTATCTTTCCATTCAATATCCCCACTCGCAGTACATCACCTCGTTCTGCTTTAATCACTTTCGAAATATGAGTTTGCTGCCGAGCGCTTAGCGCATACTGGCCAGAATTTAGCGTGTTTTTTAGATCTAATAAAATGAGATTCATATGAGAGGCATGTAAAAGAGGAAAGAAACGGCCAATCATTGATTGGCCGTTGTTACTGTTGCTAGATAGTTCCTAGCCAGATCGTAAGTTATATTTTTTGCGTTACAAAAGCTTGAACGTCGCTCAG
>CAXBGJ010000127.1:0-9627 GCA_963975045.1 uncultured Marinomonas sp.
CGGTGCCCGCTGCAAACAATTTACCGCCCGTCGCACCATACAAACAGGTGTTACCAATGATCGCTGAAATCTGCGACTTAAAAGATGAGCCGCGTGGTGGACGTATGACTAGTTTACCGCCGGTCATACCTTTGCCCACATAATCATTCGCGTCGCCATCCAAGTACATGTTCAAGCCACCCGCATTCCATACACCAAAACTTTGACCCGCGGTACCGGTTAATCTCAATGTAATCGGCATGTCAGACATGCCTTGGTTGCCGTAGCGTTTCGCAATTTCACCAGACAAACGCGCGCCAATAGAGCGATCACAGTTGGTCACGGCAAATTCAAACTCGCCACCCTCTTTTTCTTCGATAACGTCTTTCATCGTGTCCCACATTTTCAGCGCCAATAGGCCCTTGTCATGTGGAGGGTTAAACGGCAAATCACAATATTGAGGCTTATCCGCTGGGATCAAATCATTATTCAAGATTGGCGATAGATCCAAATTGCGTTGCTTGTCCGTTTCACCAGGAAGCAAGGCCAATAGGTCCGTTCGACCGATTAGATCCTGTAGACGAGAAACACCTAACTTCGCTAACCATAGACGCGTATCTTGCGCCATAAACAAGAAGAAATTCTTGATCATGTCGACCGTGCCAATGAAGTGATCATCTCGCAAACCTTGATCCTGAGTCGCCACACCAGTTGCACAGTTGTTTAGGTGACAAATACGTAGGAACTTACACCCCATAGCAATCATCGGTGTCGTACCAAAACCAAAACTTTCTGCACCAAGAATGGCGGCTTTCACCACATCTAGGCCGGTTTTTAGGCCGCCGTCGGTTTGCAGACGAATTTTGCCTCGAAGATCGTTAGAGCGAAGTGCTTGCTGCGCTTCTGCCAAGCCCAATTCCCACGGCGAACCCGCATGACGAATCGAGGTGATCGGTGATGCTGCGGTACCACCGTCGTAACCAGAAATAGTGATCAAATCCGCGTAGGCTTTTGCCACACCCGCTGCAATCGTACCCACACCCGGTTCTGACACTAGCTTCACAGAAACCAACGCTTCTGGATTCACTTGCTTCAAGTCGAAAATCAGCTGTGCCAAATCTTCAATTGAATAAATATCGTGATGCGGTGGAGGTGAGATTAAGGTCACACCCGGTACTGCATAACGCAAGCGTGCAATCAGGTCATTTACTTTACCACCAGGAAGCTGGCCACCTTCACCCGGTTTCGCGCCTTGTGCCACTTTAATTTGTAGCACTTCTGCGTTCACTAGATATTCCGGTGTTACACCAAAGCGACCCGAAGCGATTTGCTTGATCTTAGAGCGACGCTCTGTTCCGTGACGAGCAGGGTCTTCACCGCCTTCACCTGAATTTGAGCGACAGCCAAGTTCGTTCATCGCTTGCGCCAAGGATTCATGCGCTTCTGGAGACAAAGCCCCTAATGACATGCCCGCAGAGTCAAAACGCGGAAGGATACTTTCAATCGATTCCACATCATCCACAGAAATAGCGCTGGCTTTATCAGACAAGGCGAACAAATCACGCAGCATAGACGCCGGACGATTATTGACCAAGTCAGTGTATTTGGTGAAGTCTTCAAATTTGCCCGTGCCCACTGCCAGTTGCAAATTACGCACGACATCAGGATTAAACGCATGATATTCCGCATCATGGACGTATTTTAAATAACCGCCCTGCTGGATCGGTTTACGCAGCTTCCAAGCATTACCCGCAATGGTTGTTTGCTCACGCTGAAAGTCTTCAAACTTCGCACCTTTAATTCGGCTAGCAACCCCTTTGAAACAAAGCTCGACAATGGCTGTGTCCAAACCAATGGCTTCAAATAATTGCGCACCACGGTAAGACGCCATGGTTGAGATCCCCATTTTTGAAAGGATCTTCATTAAGCCTTTGTTAATACCTTTACGATATTTCGCATGACAAGCAATTGGATCACCCAATACTTCGCCTTTATCTATCATGTCATTGATCAGACGGAAAGACAGGTATGGATAAACAGCTGTCGCACCGAAGCCTAGCAATACGGCAAACTGGTGAGGATCACGAGCGAAGCCGGTGTCAGCAATAATGTTAGAGTCGCAACGTAAACCAACCTTCGTTAAATGGTGGTGAACAGCGCCTACTGACATTGGCGCAGGGATTGGTAAATGACCTTTCGCAATATCTCGGTCGCTCAGTACGAGAATTACCGCACCGTTTTTCACTTCTTCTTCTGCTTTCACTTGCAAGTTTTTAACCGCTTGCTCGAGAGACACATCTTCTGGGTTGTAATTGGTATCCAGACGCACTAATCGGAAGCGGTGATCATTCAGAGCCAATAAACGACTGTATTTACGTGGCGACAATACTGGCGAAGACATAATGATACGATTGGCATGCTTTGGCGTTTCTTCAAACAAGTTACGCTCGACACCAATGCACGTTTCCAAAGACATGACGATCGATTCGCGCAATGGATCGATTGGCGGATTGGTAACTTGCGCAAATTTCTGACGGAAGTAATCCGTCAATGGGCGTGTTTGGCTCGACATAACCGCCATTGGCGTATCATCACCCATAGAACCGACGGCTTCATGACCGCTTTCTGCTAATGGGCGGAAAATTTGCTCACGTTCTTCAAAAGACACTTGGAACATCTTCTGATAAACCAACATTTCATCTTTAGTAAACGGCACAAACTCTTGAGTCGATTCTTCTAACAATGATTCGATACGAATCGCTTCTTGCTTCAACCACTTTTTATACGGATGAAGAGACTTAAGGCGATTATCGATGTCTTGAGTGTGAAGCATCTTGCCAGTTTGCGTATCAATCACCAGCATTTGCCCGGGGCCCACGCGACCTTTCGCAACAACGTCTTCTGGTTTGTAATCGTAAGTACCGATTTCAGACGCGAGCGTAATGAAGCCGTTCTTAGTCACAACCCAACGAGAAGGACGCAGACCATTACGATCCAACATACAAACCGCATGACGGCCGTCTGTCATGACCAAACCTGCTGGGCCATCCCATGGTTCCATGTGCATAGAATTGTATTCGTAAAAAGCACGCAACTCTGGATCCATGTTTTCAACGTTTTGCCACGCTGGTGGAATGATCAAACGCGCCGCACGGAAAATATCCATACCGCCCGTCACAAGCACTTCCAACATATTGTCCATTGAGGACGAATCAGAACCCGTTAAGTTAACCAAGGGCTGAAGATCTTGTAATTCAGGAATCAAAGGCGAACGTAATTTATTCGCACGGGCCAAAGCCCAGTTGCGGTTACCTTCTATCGTATTGATTTCACCATTGTGCGCCAACATACGGAATGGCTGAGCAAGCGGCCACTTTGGCAACGTATTAGTAGAGAAACGTTGATGAAACACACAAATCGCCGTTTGCAATTTTTCATTGCCTAGATCTTTATAGAAAGACGGCAAATCCGCTGGCATCATCAGACCTTTGTAAGACAACACTTTATCTGACAAGGAACAGACGTAGAAATTTTCGTATTGCGCGAGCGCGATTTCTGTCTGACGGCGAGCAACAAACAAGCGCGTCGAGAAAGTACGAGCATCCATACGATTGCTATCGATAAAGACTTGTTCAATACGTGGTAAACATTCTTCAGCAATACGACCAAGACAAGACGCATCGGTGGGCACTTCACGCCAGCCGACAACATTCAAATCTTGTTCTTTAAGCTGTCTGGTTAATTCGTCGCGCTGCTCTGTCGCAAGCGCTTCATCTTGATCTAAAAACACCATGCCAATGCCGTACAGATCAGACAAGGTGTGACTAAACAAATTAATAGCTTCGTTTCGCAAAAAAGCATCAGGCTTCTGTATCAAAAGACCACAGCCGTCACCGGTTTTTCCATCGGCGGCAATACCACCTCGGTGTGTCATACATGTCAAAGATTGAATCGCAGTTTTTAGCAGCTCATGACTTGTGTTGCCTTCCATATGAGCAATTAAGCCAAAGCCACAGTTGTCTTTGAACTCGCCAGGACGATAAAGGCCTGCATTCATACACCAACTCCCACAGTTGAAACATAAAATAATAATTAGAGAAAAATTTGACTATCAGGTGGCTGGACTAAAAAGTGACTGTGTAAAAAAATTCACTTCGAGAATGACTATCATCTACCCTAAACACCACCAAAATGGACGATCATACTACCCTGCCCAAGGACACTACTCAAATTGATGCAGAGCGACTTTATGTTATTTTGGCGGTTTTTATAGGGGGTTTAGCGGCAAATAACGGGGACTTAGAGAATTATCTATGGCTGGAGTTTTTCCAAACAGAAAATTCCACTGTTCATTCATGTTTTTCAGAGAATTACAGTGATTTTTACTTAATTTAAAGATTCTCTATACAAAAGCCTCACAAAACGGCGCTTTTGTGAGGCTTTATACGTTTAGCACAACAGAAAATTCGGCATTATTGAGTCTTCTTAATATCGTCCTGAATGCCACGAGCGCTACGTGCCCAAGGATTAAGGTCTCGAATATCTTTGGGAAGTGACTCTGAGGCCGCTATGGCTTCACTGCGATTACGATAGGAGCCGTACACGACCACAAACCAATCTTTACTATTGTGTTTGGATTTGAAATAACCAAACGCATCAACGCCACCTTGATCACGAATGAAGTCCTGCACGGTTGATTTATTATAAGTGCCTAAAAGTTGCAGTGTGTAGCGGTTAGGGTTTTGCGACAACCACCACTCTGTCTTATCAAATGGGTCTTGTGACACTTTCAAATTTGCCCGCTCATTTTTCGGCGGCATCACTGGTGTATCGATAACGGGAGCGGCTTGCGCCAAAGGCGCCTCAGAACGAATAGGCGCGGTGGAAATAGTCGGCGCCACCATAGATGGCACTGTGGACTTACTAATAGCGGGTAATGATGTGCTCATAGGAATTGGTGGTAAGACAATTTCACCATCTTGCCCAATTTTACGTTGCATCGCATCAATTCGAGCAATGGTCTCCGCAGAAGACTGACCTTGTCGTGGACTCAAAGGAATCACATTACTCGTCCTGTCTGCTGAACCTGTGGAGGGTGAAGGTTTATCCGACTGTTTATCAGAGAATAACACCGCCACTAAAATACCTAGCATCACCACTGACAGCAATGCCATGTGGGCCAAAGGAAATCCCATCGCAAGATTAAAGCGCATACCCGACTTTTCGGGTTTATTGCCATTCCCCATCATGGTCTGAGCCATTTGGTTAATGCGCCCAGGATAACCAGCGGACTCTTGGTAAATCTGCTTTACCTGCTTGTCATTAAACGGCAAATTGATCCCGCCGCCTACGGCACGAACACGATGCAATAAATACGCTCGCGTTTGCTCCAATGAATAAGGCGCCAAGGTAAACGAATGGCTTAGCTGCTCATAGCGAGAACGCTGATATGCATCCAGATTACGAGATAAAGGGTACTCGCTGAATAACACAACATGAGGGACAGTTTGATTGTCTGTTGCCAAAGACATCATGTCTAACAACATACTCACCGCGTCGGTGTTTAGCTCTTGCGCATTATCAATCAACACCAACGCCGCTTGGCCTTTCTCGTCTAGATCATGAGAAAACTTAAGCAAAGGTCCAAAGGTTGTCTCATTTGGTGGTTGTGTGAAATGGCTAGAAAATCCTGTGTATATGGCTTGCAGCAGTTGCCCAGCTGTCATCAACATAGTGCCTTTGACGTGACTGACGACCGTCGTATCGTCTTGATGTCGAGCGAATTCCATCAAAAATCGACTTTTACCGCTGCCTTGCGGTCCTTGAACCACAGAAAGCAAACTACTATAACGGCTTAAATGTTCAAGCAGAGCAAGTTGCTGATTGCCCTCTTCAGAGGCGAAATAGACAGAAGCGTCTTTCGAGCCAAAAGGATCCCTCAGCGTCGCTTTTGAGGGCTGATTGAGCGCATCCTCTAGGTCAAACTGAAAGTCTGGCTTTGACATACTTCGTCCTTCAACAATAAGTAACCAACATAATTAAGTAAGATTCGCTTGCTTACTCGCTTCAAGTGCGTCCAGAAGGCAGGCATTGAAGTCTTCCATCGGAAAGTCCGATGTCACTATAGCCTCACCCAGCGCACCCAGTAAAACCAAACGTAAACTGCCATCTAGTACTTTTTTATCCAACGCCATGCGGTCTATAAAACAACCAACCGTCATATTTTCAGGCGGCAATACTGGTAAATTCGCCGCTTGAAAAAGTGCCACAGAACGGCTGACATCGTGTTCCGTTAAATTCCCCATGCGCCAAGAAAGGTCAATCGCCAACACACTGCCCGCAGCGACGGCTTCGCCGTGCAACCAATTGCCGTATCCCATTTCCGTTTCAATTGCATGGCCAAAAGTATGACCTAAATTTAAAATAGCACGAATACCGCCTTCTCTCTCGTCTTGAGAAACCACATTGGCTTTCGCCAAACAAGACCGGTAAATAGCGTCGCTGATTCTGTCATTGTCCAACGCCATCAGTTGAGGCATTTCCTGCTCTAGCCAGTCGAAAAACGGTACATCACAGATCAAGCCATATTTAATGACTTCCGCCATACCAGCAGACAACTCGCGCTGAGGCAGACTCAATAGCGTTTCGGTATCAATAATAACGGCTTGTGGCTGATAAAACGCGCCGATCATATTTTTACCAAGTGGGTGATTAACACCGGTTTTTCCGCCGACAGAAGAATCTACTTGTGACAACAAGGTCGTCGGAACTTGAATAAAAGGCACGCCTCGTTGATACGTTGCTGCAGCAAAACCCGCCATATCGCCAACAACACCGCCACCTAAGGCGATTATGGTCGTCGTGCGATTGTGCTTCGCTTCCAACAGCGCTGTCATGATCATGCCGTACGTATCCAATGTTTTGAACACTTCACCATCAGGCAACACACACGTATCTACGTGATAATCCACAGACAGCATGGCGACCATAGAATTAAGATACAAAGGCGCAATGGTTTCATTAGTCACTATCATGACTTGCTTGCCATGAATGGCATCGTCGAAAAGAGCTTTCTGCTGACGAATGCCACTGCCAATAAAAATAGGATAGCTGCGATCACCAAGATCAACGGTTAACGTGCGCATTAGGATACAGTAATCTCCATTTTAAGATGTCGCCGAATCGCATCTAACACCCTATTGGCGACAGACCTAGGATGACGAGCATCGGTTTCTATGATTAAAGTCGCCACTTCTCTGTAAAGAGGGTCACGTACTTCAAATAGCTTTTTCAAAATTGCTTTGGGATCGCCCGTTTGTAAAAGAGGGCGATGGTTGCTTTTGGATGTGCGATACAGCTGCTGAGCAACCGATGCATATAAATAAACGACTAATGCGTTGTCTCGAAGAATCTCTCTATTTTCTTCTCGCATCACGATACCGCCACCGGTAGCGAACACACAATCACCTGCATCCGATTGTACGATGGCTGACAATGCATGAGTTTCACGCCTACGAAAGCCCTCTTCACCTTCTCTTTCAAAGATCCAAGGAATATCAGCGCCAGCATTGTCTTCTATGACTTTATCTAGATCATAGAACTCTTTGCCCATTGATTGAGAAATCAAACGGCCTATCGTCGTTTTTCCTGCGCCCATTGGGCCTACTAAAATAATATTGGGGGCTTTTATCATTGTATTCAATTACGTCGGAATTAAGCAGATTTAGACTGCGGCCTAGTTATCTGACATTTGTAGCAGCTTTGGCGTAATAAATACAAGTAATTCAACCTTTTCTTGCTGTTCGGAACGTCTTTTAAACAACTCACCCAACAACGGAATGTCACTAAAGAAAGGGACTCGACTCTCAGTTTCAAAGCGTTCTTCCCGAAAAATCCCACCTAAAACAAGCGTTTCTTGATTTTTCACCACAACCTGCGTTTTTAAGCGATTCGTATTTAGACTAGGAATACCATTCACTAAGTCTCCAACCGAGTCTTGATGAATGTTAAGCGACAACAAAATATGCTCGCCGTCTTTAACAAATGGCGTTACCTCCAACATCAGAGCGGCTTGACGAAACTCAATACTGACTTTGTCATCGCTCACCGTTTGATAAGGCACTTCCGTACCCGATTCAATTCGGGCAGGCTGGCCTTCCGAGGTGACTATTTTTGGCTTAGAAACAACATTGGCCATGCCTTCACTTTCCATCATCTCCAAAGTAAATGCCAACAGACCAGAACCACTCAAATTAGAAAAATTCAAACTCGTGGACGGCGTTAACGCACCTAAATCAACAGCCCCGCCAATGGATGAACGAATCCCGTCTGACAGTTTGCTATGCCAGTTAACGCCAAATTGTGATTGTGCTGTACGACTAACCTGCGCTATCTGAGCACTGATTTCAATTTGCCTGAGTGGCGTATCTAACCACGCTAAGGTTTCTTGAATCCCTTCGAATGGCTCACAAGAATAAGCAACAATGGAGTTGGTTCGATTATCCACAATCAAAGACAGCGAGGGATATAAGGTCTGCAAATGCGCACCAACGGTTTCTGCTTTAGTGTGTTTTAACATCCAGTAGAATCGCTGACAAAAAGCCGAAGCCTTCTCTGCGTCTTTCGTTGAAAGGATATCAGCTGGCATTAGGATTGCGACACGCCCTTGCCATTCAAGTCGAAGATGAGGTTGTTTTGCTACCGCTTCCATCACATCTTTCCAGCTGGCGTCTTTTATCGATAGTGTTAATACGTCGTTTATCTCTGGACTAATTACGACACTTTCGTTCATTTGAGACGCCAACCATGGCAATATTTCTTGCAAAGAACGCGATTCAAAATACACATCCATCGCCCATACAGAACGAGGTACAAAAAAAGCCAATACAAAAAACCAGCGAACCAAGGGCTTAATCATCCTGACCATCCGCTTCTCGAATATTCAACGCCTGTTGCGACCCATCCTTAGCGACCAAGATAACTCGATCGAAAGACACCGCATTCACAGATAATCCGGCCTCAGGCAACCAACTTCCTTTACGAACCCAATAACGGCTCTTTTTGTAGGTTACTAAAGCCGATGCACTTTCGTCCGTTCGCACCGTGGACAGAAGGCGCCAATCCTTTCTCTCAAAACGATAAGTTCGCAACTTGGATGGCAGCCAATTGTGGTATTCCCGATTTGCCTTAGGCGCATTAATATTAAACAAAAATCGCCCCAACCATTGCCCATCATCCTCTCTTTGCCAATAGACAGAGAACAAACCTACAGCGACCTGCATTTCAATTTTTTCAAGTAATCCCTGCCATTCCATCACCGAAGCAATGCCTTCTAGTGACCACTTTGTCGGAATATTCGTCTGAGTGGCGACAACATGATGTCGAGCCCAAGGCTCATCAATAAAGCTAATCGTGTGCAGCTCTAATGCCTGTTTCTTCACCCGTTCCCACTCATGATTTGCTCGATCTTTTTGTCTAATCTGGCGATTCATATCGTCTTGTTGTTGGGATAAAAACGGGTACCACGCGGCAAGCTGCAACATTACCAAGAGCAACACTACCGAGCCTTTAATGGCATAAAGGGAAGATAGCTTAATTTTCAAATACGGAAACAGAGACACCTACCACCTCCTCTTGATTCATAGTCAA
>CAXBGJ010000128.1:0-9589 GCA_963975045.1 uncultured Marinomonas sp.
GCCCACAATTTAACCTTTCCAGCATGGCCATCGACGCCGCCATACAAGGCAAAGGTCTACTGCTCGGCCAAGGACTATTTATCCAGAACGCGTTGAAAACAGGTCAGCTCGTGTCACTCAGCGACACAGGTAAAAGTAAGCTCTGCATTTAACGGAGTCCAACCTCTAGCACCATGAGTTTCCCAATCACCTTCCTTCATGTACATGCCTTTAGCGTTGCAAAACTCATTAGCTTTGGATAGAGACAGTCCTTTTACATCTGACCAACTAGGAAATTGACCACTCATTTCAGAGCTGACTCGATAAGTATCTTTACCTACAGGAATCACATTACTAATAGATGAGCAACCTATAAAAAATAGAGAACTGATTAAAACAAGAATATTACGCATAACTCTCCTTAAACCTAATAGATTAACAGTGCGCATGCGCGTTTAGCCAATTTTAAAACCTTCTTGATATGACCATAAAACATTGACGCTAAAGTCATTAATAAAAATATCAACAAAAAAAGAAAGCTGAAAAAAACGAGCATGCGCATTTATACATTTATCCACAGCGCCTTATTGCTTAACTGCAGGTTATTATTCATTGATACTAAAAGACTTTCTATTTAGCTACCAGTGTTTAGTTTTCAAACCTTGATGTCGCCCTAAAGGACGACTAGTGACGTTCCCATATATTCCAGCCTTCATTTTTTCGTCTTATTTAACAAGTTCAATTGAAACTCCATCAATATCAAGGACTATAAATCCATCAATTTTTTTTCGTTTTCTCCTCCAAACGCGCACTTATACCAATGAATGGCTTCTTCAATATTATCCACATAGATTAAGTTGGCGACTGGTTCCATACTTCTTTTGGTGCCTCACGAAGAGACAAATCATTGCGAGTTAAAAATAAGCGACGAAGAAGCAGAAACCAACTGTTATTTTTTCAGATTGAACCGTTGGTTATATGAATTATATCTCGTTGCTATTCTTCTAAAATAACTTGGAAGCCACCGTAAATTAAACGCTTACCATCAAAGGGCATTGGGTTTTGATCTGGGTGCATTCTAGGATCTTCCATAATTGCCTCCCAACCAGCATCACGAATTTCTTTTGTCGGCCATACAACAGATGAAAAAACGACAGTTTCGTCTTTGCCACAATTTACAGCCATGGGAAAGGATGTAACATCACCATCAGGGACATTATCACCCCAAGTTTCTGTGATTTTAAGTGCTCCGTGCGCTTTAAAAACGACTGCGGACAACTTAGCATGTTCAATGTATTTTTCTTTATTTTCTGTTGGTACTGCGGCTACAAAGCCATCGATATAAGACATATATTATCCTTTAAAATATTCTAATGGTTGGGAGTTTACATAACATTTTTTTAATGCACATGTGTGTTTAGAAAATTTCAAAATATTCAAGAATATCTTTATAACCCTCTGAATAATAAAGCTTTTAAAAGGATGTTAATAAAACTTAAAACTGGATAAAGAGGATGTACGTTTATACATTGATTCACAGCGCATTATTACTGAACTAAAGGTTATTGTTCATTAATACTAGAAGACTTTCTAATTAGCTTCCAGTGCTTAGTTTACAAACCTTGATGTAGCCCTAAAGGATGACTTACACAGTTCAGCTACCAATGCCTGATTACGGTCGTACCTCCCTCATACAAGCCTACGAAAACAGATCAATTCAGTCAGCACTTTCTGAACCCATACCACAGAAGAACGAACTTCGACGTGTTCTTTGTTAGGGAGTTGATTGCGCGACTCTATGGAGTTTCAGCGTCAGTTAAAAATATCCTTTCTCACAGCATCGAAAACAATCTATGTCTTACGAGATAACGAGCGTAGGAAGCAATCATGCGCTTATGAAAAATTAGGCATTAAAGATCTTAAAGCGAATTTTTGCTTTTCTTTAAACTGAAGTTTTTGCGGCTCTGGGCAAAAGTTACACGCCCAGCCTTTTCCTGAATTAAAGAGCGGAATAAAGGTTGGGAATACAAAGCGTTTGAATGGAATCAAAGAGCAACTCCATCCTAACCTTCCCCTTGGAAGTGATAAGGGGAAGGGACAGATCAAGAGATGAACCCTTGAAGAAAGGGGAGGGAATAAAACCGCCATATACGTCAAATGACGTATCCCTCTAAGTCATTTCGCGCATACCTTTCCAGTAGTGATTTTTTAATACTGGCTCTACGGATTTGAGGTTTTAGAACGCTTTCTAAAAACTCACCTTAAGACTCAAAATATTATAAATCACAATAGGACGGCTCCAATTATGAAAATCAAAGCGCTTACTTCTGCGATTGTGCTCTCTGGTGCAACGCTTATTGCACTTCCGGCTTTGGCGGCAGAGACGATTAAGGTCGGTGTGTTGCACTCCTTGTCTGGCACCATGGCGATTTCTGAAACAACGCTGAAAGACACTGTCTTGATGATGGTTGATGATCAAAACAAAAAGGGCGGTTTGCTTGGCAAGAAGTTAGAGGCGGTTGTGGTTGACCCTGCGTCTAACTGGCCTTTGTTTGCAGAAAAAGGTCGTGAGTTGTTAACTCAAGACAAAGTGGATGTGATTTTCGGTAGCTGGACGTCGGTTTCTCGTAAATCGGTTTTACCTGTATTGGAAGAGTTGAACGGTTTGATGTTCTACCCAGTTCAATACGAAGGGGAAGAGTCGTCTAAAAACGTGTTCTACACAGGCGCGGCGCCAAACCAACAAGCCATTCCTGCGGTGGATTACTTGATGAACGATCTGGGTGTAGAGCGTTTTGTTCTCGCCGGTACGGATTATGTTTATCCACGTACTACCAATAAAATTCTTGAATCCTACCTAAAAGGCAAAGGTGTTGCGGCGAAGGACATCATGATCAACTACACGCCGTTCGGTCATTCTGATTGGCAGTCTATTGTTTCTGATGTGAAGAAATTCGGCAGCGAAGGCAAGAAAACGGCGGTTGTTTCGACTATTAATGGTGACGCCAATATTCCTTTCTACAAAGAGTTGGGTAACCAAGGTATTTCAGCTGAAGACATTCCTGTCGTGGCGTTCTCTGTGGGTGAAGAAGAGCTTTCTGGTTTAGACACTAAACCCTTGGTTGGTCATTTAGCCGCTTGGAACTATTTCCAAAGTGTTGATACACCAGAAAACGAAGCTTTCATTAAGGCGTGGAAAGCGTATACCAAGAATCCAAAACGCGTAACGAACGACCCAATGGAAGCGACTTACATCGGTTTCAAAATGTGGGCAAACGCGGTGACTCAAGCGGGCACAACGGATGTTGATGCGGTTGAGCAAGCGATGATCGGTCAGAAAACACCAAACCTAACGGGCGGCATTGCGGTGATGAACAAAAACCATCACTTGAGCAAACCGGTTCTGATTGGCGAGATTCAAGACAACGGTCAGTTTGAAGTAGTTTGGGAAACCGACGGTGTGGTTGCCGGTGATGCTTGGTCTGATTTCCTACCAGGTTCGAAAGATCTGATCTCAGATTGGACAGCGCCGATTAAGTGCGGTAACTACAACACGAAAACTAAAACCTGTTCTGGCCAAAACTATTAATTTGACCTTTTCTCAGGGTTAACATTGGCTCTCTGTCTGGCTGGAAAATAGTCTAGTCAGAGAGCCTTTTTTACCCTGCTTGTTTTTAAATCAATTCTTTTAAGCGCTTTGTTCAACCAGACTTATCGCAATAAACCTATCGATACACGGAGTATGACCTTGAGACGTATCACCTTGAAACGTATCACCTTGAGACATTGCATGGCACTGTGTTGCTGTCTTTTTGGGCTCTTTTCCCTTCCTAGTTCTGCGGTGGAATCTACGTCTCTTGATCCTCTGTTAGCCGATTTGGCCGATGCAAAAATCAGTAAAATGGTGCCTATTTTAGACAAAATAGAAAAAGCATCCGACGAGACCGTATTGCCACTTTTTCGCACCTTATTAAACGGCGATTTGTATTATATTAAATCGACCAAGCAGGTCGTTGGACAGTTCGATACAAACGGCGAAACCTTTTATAAAGACGTTTTCACGGGGCAAGCCAATTCTGCGCTGACCAAACGAGACGTCAAAAAAATCCGTGTGAACAACACATTGCGCGGCTACTTACGCAACGCCATTGCGCGCATTCAATTAACGTCTAAAAACCCCAGCGTACGCGAAAGCGCCGTACGTGAGTTGTTGTCTAAATTAGACGACGACACGGTCGGCATTTTAGAAAGCCTTTATCCGCATGAAACCAATAAAAAAGTTAAACAAGCCATGGGCTTGGCGTTGGCGATGAATACCGCTTCGCAAGCACAATTGGCGGTTTCGAATCGCATTGCGGCCATCGATACCTTGGCAGACAGTTTAGAAAACGACGTTCGAAACTTGTTAACCACATTGTCCCGCGACGAGAATCCAGCGATTCAAAGTGCATCGAATGCCGCTTTAGACAATATCGCACAAAGAGCCAACCGCTTTGCCTTTGTCGATCAGTTGTTCTTTGGGTTGAGCTTGGGTTCTGTGCTCTTGTTAGCGTCGATTGGTTTGGCGATTACCTTTGGTGTCATGGGCGTGATCAACATGGCCCACGGCGAGATGATTATGCTTGGCGCTTACACGACGTATGTTGTGCAGCTGATCATGCCGAACTACATCGATTATTCGATTTGGGTGGCGATTCCAGCGGCATTTTTGGTGTCTGGTTTGATGGGTGTGTTGATCGAACGTTTGGTCATTCGTCATTTGCACGGTCGTCCGTTGGAAACCTTATTGGCGACGTTCGGTATCAGTTTGATCTTGCAGCAGCTAGTACGAACCATCTTTTCCCCGCTTAACCGTCAGGTGTCGACACCGAGTTGGATGAGTGGCTCTTGGGAAATAAACCCAGTGTTGTCATTGACGTTAAACCGTTTGTACATCTTGGCGTTTGCTCTACTGGTATTTATCGCCTTGGTGATTATTTTGAAAAAAACCTCTCTTGGCTTGAACGTTCGAGCGGTCTCGCAAAACCGCAATATGGCCAAAGCCATGGGCGTGAAAACCAACTGGGTCGATGCGATGACCTTCGGTCTGGGCTCTGGTATTGCGGGCATTGCCGGTGTGGCGTTAAGTCAATTAACCAACGTTGGGCCGAACTTGGGTCAGGCTTACATTATCGACTCTTTCATGGTCGTGGTGTTTGGCGGCGTGGGTAACCTATTGGGAACATTAGTGGCGGCCTTTACGCTGGGTATCGCGACGAAATTCTTAGAACCAACCACGGGGGCAGTACTCGCGGCCATTATTGTATTGGTGTTTATTATTCTCTTTATTCAAAAACGTCCTAAAGGACTCTTTCCACAAAAAGGGAGGGCGGCAGAATGACACGTCTTATGAAGTATTTTTCGGAAGGACGCACGTCTGGCAAGCACACTCTGCCATTTGTGGTGATCTTATTGGGCGTGACGATTCTCGCGTCTGCGGCGAACTTGTTTTTACCTGCAGACTCTGCGCTGTACGTCAGTACTTACACGATTACGCTGCTGGGTAAATATTTGTGCTACGCCATGTTGGCGTTGGCGGTGGATATTATCTGGGGCTATTGCGGTATTTTGAGCTTAGGTCACGGGGCATTTTTCGCCTTAGGCGGTTACGCCATGGGCATGTATTTAATGCGTCAAATAGGTGACCGTGGCGTCTACGGGAATCCATTGTTACCTGACTTTATGGTGTTTTTGGATTGGAAAGAATTGCCGTGGTTTTGGCTTGGCATGGATCACTTTTGGTTCGCCATGTTGATGGCGGTTGTTGTACCAGGATTATTGGCCTTTGTGTTTGGCTGGTTGGCGTTTCGTTCTCGCGTGACAGGCGTTTACCTTTCTATTATGACGCAAGCCTTAACCTACGCTTTATTGCTGGCGTTTTTCCGTAATGAAATGGGCTTTGGCGGTAACAATGGCTTAACCGATTTTAAAGAAATTCTAGGTTTTAATCTGCAAGCCGACAGCACACGTGTCGCTTTGTTTATGATCACCGCGATTTTACTGGCAGTGATTTTTGTGGTCAGTCAGAAAATCTTATCCTCTCGACTCGGCAAGGTGGTATTGGCGATTCGTGACTCGGAATCTCGCTCACGCTTTATTGGCTATCGAACCGACCGTTACAAGGTGTGGTTGTTTGTCTATTCGGCGGTGATCGCAGGAATTGCGGGAGCATTGTACGTACCGCAAGTTGGCATTATCAATCCGGGTGAATTTTCACCGATCAACTCCATCGAGATGGTGATTTGGGTCGCAGTGGGTGGTCGTGGCACCTTGATTGGTGCGGTGATTGGCGCCTTGTTGGTGAACTACGCAAAAACCCGTTTCACAGCGATTATGCCCGATGCTTGGTTGTTCGCCTTGGGCGCGATGTTCGTTCTTGTCACCTTGTATTTACCAAAAGGCTTAATGGGTTTGTATGGGCAGTTACAAGCCAAACGAAAAACCGCTATGAATAAGGAGCCACAAGCATGAGCGCTTTAGCTTTGAATAGATTAGAAAGCACGCGTGAATTTTTCCGCCGCGATCAGGTGTGGCCGTTTCTGGCGCCAGAGCAAGCGCAGGTCAATGTTGGCAATCAAATGATCTTGTATGTGGAAGATTTGAACTTGAGCTTTGACGGATTCAAAGCCCTGAATAATTTGAACCTGTATATCAATGACGGAGAATTACGTTGTTTGATTGGCGCCAATGGCGCAGGTAAAACCACCTTGATGGACGTGATTACCGGCAAAACTCAGTGCGATTCTGGTACGGTTTTCTTCGGGCAAAATCACAATTTATTGAACAAAGATGAAGCAGAAATTGCGCAACTTGGCATCGGTCGTAAATTCCAAAAACCAACCGTGTTTGAAGAGCAAACCGTGTTCGACAATTTGGAGCTGTCACTGAAAACCGACAAACGTGTATTGCCGACTCTATTTTCGCGTTTAACGCCCACTCAGATCGACCGCATTGATGAAGTATTAAAAACGGTAGGCTTGGCGAAGCATCGCTTTATGTTGGCAGGTGCTTTGTCTCATGGTCAAAAGCAATGGTTGGAGATTGGTATGCTATTGGCGGCCGATCCACGACTCTTATTAATCGATGAACCCGTAGCGGGCATGACAGCACAAGAAACCGAGCGCACCGCGGAATTGTTGACCTCTTTGGCGGGGGAACGCACCGTAATTGTGGTCGAGCATGATATGGAATTTGTGCGCAGTATTGCGCGTACCGTGACCGTTTTGCATCAGGGCTCTGTGTTGGCCGAAGGCACCATGGACCAAATTCAAAGTAATAAAGACGTGATCGAGGTGTACCTTGGAGAAGAGGCAGCAGACGAAGGTGGAGATGAAGCCGCGCAACCAGGAGCCTCAGCATGATTTCAATTAACAATGTCGATCAACTTTATGGTGGAACGCAGATTCTTTGGGGCTTGGATTTAGAAATAGAAACCGGTTCGATCACCTGCATCATGGGTCGTAACGGCGTGGGTAAAACCACCTTGCTCAAAGCCATCATGGGCTTGCTACCAATCAAAAGCGGCGAAATTACCATGAAAGGCGCAGTGTTAAATAAACAAAGCGCAGAAAAACGCGCTTATTCAGGCATTGGTTATGTGCCTCAAGGGCGCGATATTTTTCCTATGTTAACAGTGGAAGAAAACCTGCGCATTGGTTTGCCTGTGCGTGGTAAACGTACGACAGACAGTCCAAAAGGCTCTTCAAAAGAGATTCCAGAAAAAATTTTTGAACTCTTCCCCGTATTAAAAGACATGCTGCATCGTCGTGGTGGCGATTTGTCCGGTGGACAGCAACAACAGTTGGCGATTGGTCGCGCCTTAGTTTTGGAGCCCAGCGTGTTGATTTTGGACGAACCCAATGAAGGTATTCAGCCCAACATCGTTAAGCAAATCGGCGACGTCATTCTAAAACTCAATAAAGAAGAAGGTCTTACCGTGATTCTGGTGGAGCAGAAATTGGGCTTTGCGCGTCGTGTCGGTAAGGAGTTTCGCTTGATGGAAAAGGGACGTATTGTGGCGGCGGATAAAATGGAAAATCTTAACGATACCTTGATTAAGCAGTATTTGGCGGTCTAGTTTTTGCAGGTCTAGTTTTTGCAATAAATGGCGATTAGCCGCCACGCGCAAAACGCTTATAGGGCATTAATGAATAATAAACATAATCTTGCTTTAGCAGAAAATATTTCTCTACAACTCGTGCCACCAGTGGAAGCGCCAGCATCCCAGTGGCATGCGTTTCTTACGCTGGGGTTTTGCCAAACCGCTCGTGGTACGGTGCTGAAAACCTGCGATCACAAGGGGCCTTTGTATGTGCAAAAGCCTTTTTATCCAGAAGGTCGAGACACAGCGCATGTGTATTTATTGCATCCACCGGGTGGCTTGGTGTCTGGTGATCGACTCACGATTACGGCGAATCTTGCAGAAAACACTCACGTTTTAATCACCACGCCGGGTGCTGGTCGAGTATATCGCGCTCGTGAAGACAAAACTCTACAACATCAAGTGACGCAATTAAACGTCGCTAAAAATAGCCTGATGGAATGGTTACCACAGGAAACCATTCTTTATCCAAACGCCCATACTCGCCTTGAAAACAGCATCGACCTTGCCGATAACGCTAAGTTTATTGGCTGGGAAATCACCTGTTTCGGCTTACCGGCCAACCATCAAGATTTTGGCGAAGGCCATGCAGAGCAAGGCTTTCAGATACGTCAAAACGGTCGTATTAAAGTCCGCGAGCGCTTGGTGATTGATGATAACAGCCGAGCTCTTTTTTCGGCTAAAGCAGGACTCGATGGCAAACCGATTAATGGTTTGATGATTGCGGGTCCTTTTGAATCGTCAGAACCTTCTAATTCAGTCAATCACGACGAATTAATCGACAAACTGCGTCAGCATTGCACTGAGCATGGTTCATTAAGTGGCGTCACTCTGGTGGGCGATTACATCATGGTTCGCAGTATTCATGATGATTCTGAACAAGTGAAACAGTTATTTATTCAATGCTGGCAAGACATTCGTCCGGCATTACTAGGAAAAGAAAGCAACGAACCAAGAATCTGGTCGACCTAAAAAGGTGCGCGTGATCCGTTTTGGTTCGAAAAAATAATGTGAAAGTCACATGAAGAGGCATGAAAAATGGAACTACTCCCAAGAGAAAAAGACAAGCTGCTTGTGTTCACCGCCGCTTTGCTGGCTGAGCGGCGCCTAAATCGTGGCCTTAAATTGAATTACCCCGAAGCCATGGCGTTCATCACCATGGAAATTATCGAAGGCGCTCGCGATGGCAAAACCGTGGCCGAGTTAATGGCTTACGGCAAAACGGTATTAAGTGCAGAACAAGTGATGGACGGTGTGGTTGAACTTATCCACGAAGTGCAGGTGGAAGCGACGTTTCCTGATGGTACCAAGTTAGTCACTGTCCATAATCCAATTAATTAATGACTACTGTGCTCGTCATTAGAGACCTTTGCATGACTACTCGTTACGTCATTAAAAGGTATTAACTAGGTTCTTTTTTTTAAAGGATAGCATCATGATTCCAGGTGAAATACAGGTAGCCGACGGCGA
>CAXBGJ010000129.1:0-9446 GCA_963975045.1 uncultured Marinomonas sp.
GAATTGGGCCTTTGGTCATGTCGTGACCATATTCCAGGCAGCGTTTATAAATGGTCGGGAAATGTTCTTTAATAAACTCTGGATCTTTATGAGAAATATCCAGTAGTACGTGGTGAACGCCAAGGCGTTTCATTTCATGATCGATCGCTCGTGCAACTATGTCCCGTGGTGCGAGCTCTTCTCTTTTATCAAACTTACTCATAAAGCGAGTGCCATCAGGCAGCAATAGTCTGCCGCCTTCGCCACGAACCGCTTCAGAGATTAAAAAGGTCTTGGCTTTTGCGTCATATAGGCAAGTCGGATGGAACTGATTAAATTCCATATTGGCCACTCGACAACCTGCTCGCCATGCCATGGCAATACCATCACCTGACGCTGTGTCTGGGTTACTCGTATAAAGGTAAACTTTACTGCTGCCACCGCAAGCGAGCGAAACAAAGTGACCATGGAAAACTTCGATCACATCGTCGTCTAGGTTGAGTGCGTAAACGCCTACTGCGCGATTTGGGCCTTCGATGCCTAGTTTTTTAGTCGTCACCACATCGATGGCGACTCGATCAGGATAAAAATCGATATTTGGGTGATTAGTGGCGTTTTTGATGAGCGTCTTGGAAATAGCCAGCCCTGTGGCATCGGCACTGTGAATAATGCGTCTGTGGCTATGTCCACCTTCTTTGGTCAGATGATATTCCTCACTTTCACCGTAACGAGTGAATGGAACGCCTTGCTCGATAAGCCAATCAATACTTTCTTTTGAATGCTCAACGGTAAAGCGTATGGCTTCTGGATCGCCAAGTTCAACGCCAGCGTCGATGGTGTCATTAATATGAGATTCAATAGTGTCTTTATCAGACAATACAGCGGCGACACCACCTTGAGCATACAAGGTTGATCCTTCTCGGATATCCGCCTTGGTCAAAATGGCCACGCGATGATGATCCGCTAGCTCAAGAGCAAGCGTTAGCCCTGCGGCCCCTGCGCCAATAATGACGATGTCGTGTTTATAGTGTCGACTCATTGTATTGATCTAATTATGACTAAAAAATTAATGTTACTATTGTTGGCAATAAATAGTGAATACTTTCTGAGGTCGTATTTTGAATATTCGCCATACTTCATGATTTAGGGCGGTTCTATTGCTCTAAATCCCTAGTTTGGTCATAACAAGGTGGGAACTCGTTTGATTAATTGTTGTCTTCTCTTGTAATAAGCAAGGGCGCAGATGAATAAGGTTTTAGTATGAGGTGCCTATGCCGCACGAAACGTCTTCCGATCAGGCGTTAGTTGAGAAAGTACAGCAGGGCGACAAGCGGGCGTTTGATCTGTTAGTTGTCAAATATCAATACAAGGTCATCGGTTTAATTGGACGTTATGTACAAGATAGAAGTGAAGTACTGGATGTCGCTCAAGAAAGCTTTATTAAAGCGTATCGAGCGATAGGCAGTTTTCGAGGGGAAAGTGCCTTTTACACTTGGTTGTATCGAATTGCCGTTAATACGGCCAAAAACTACCTTGTGAGTCGTTCTCGTCGTCCTCCAGAATCCGATGTTGAGCTGGATAATGAGGAGGTCTTCAGCATGTATGAAGCCTTAGCGGATATAGACACGCCTGAAGCAAGATTAAACAGTGATCGTCTTGAAGCTGCGATTAATTATGCCATTCAACATTTGCCAGAAGAGTTGCGTAGCGCGTTAACCTTACGAGAGTTTGATGGTCTGAGTTACGAAGATATTTCGTTGATCATGGAATGCCCTGTTGGGACGGTTCGGTCACGAATTTTTCGTGCTCGTGAGGCGGTAGAAAAACACATACGTCCGTTGTTGGATGGAGGAGAGTAGCCATGACAGATTTCAATGACCGTTTCCCTGAAAACGATAGCCCCCCAGAAATGCTTTCTAGCCTGTCGGCTATGTTTGATGGTGAAGCGTCGGAGCAAGATATTGAACGTCTAGTTAAAGGCGATCATACAGCGCTGAGTCGTCAGTTAGAAAGTTGGCATTTAATACAGCAGACACTTCATAAAGATTCCGATGTTGCTGTTGGCCTTAAAAGCAGTTTGGTCTCTCGTATTCGAGTGGAAATTGATAACGACGACTCTTACACAGAAGGCCAAAAAATAGGATTAGGCAATGCCCCTATTCCTTTTGTTTTACCGATAAAAAACAACGTATCTCGCCCTGTTTGGCAGGTTATGCTGTCGGGTGTCGCGATCGCGGCGAGCGTTACTTTTGTGATCATTTTTGGTGGCAATGCGTTGCTAACAACAGACACTATATCGCCTAATTTAATGGCGGAAGTTCGCTCACCTGTCAATAATTTGGTTATAACGCCATTATCAGAGTTGAATAAAGAGTCGTTGCTGGTGAATAACGTTAGACTCCAGAATTACCTTAGACAGCACGCTGAGCAAGCGGCGATGACGGTAGGTCAAGGAATGATACCTATGGCTCGCGTCGTTAGTTACCCCATACAAGAGTAATTTATGAGAGTGTTTTTTCAATTGCGTATTATTTTCATAGCATTATACCTTGTTGTCTCAAGCGTGGGGATGGCAAGTACGACGACTCCAGATGCACTGCAGATGTTGAGAAGTATGACTCAGTCATTTAGCGCACTGAGTTACGAGGGGGTATTTGTTCATTCTGAAGCCATGAACATGAACAGCATGCGTATCCGTCATGATGTGACGAGTGAGATTGAATATGAAAGTTTGGTGGATCTAGACGGTGATAAAGTTGAAGTCTTGCGCATTGATGACAAAATCATTTGTGTCTATCCGAATGCTCATGTTGCCAATATGCGTACGCCACGGATTCCGCCGTTTAAGCGCTTCAAAAATGTCGAAAGCAATCGTCTAATCAAAGGCTATGAGATGGTCGTAGGGACGGACGTTAGTCGCATTGCTGGTCGTGATGTGGTTAGCGTAAAATTGGTCCCAAAAGATCAGTATCGATACGGACATCAATTCTGGCTAGACAAAGAAAACCACTTTCTTCTAAAGCATGACATGATGAAAATGGATGGGCAGTTACTGGAAAGAATTCAATTTACGTCGGTGAATTTTACCCCAGACTTGAAACATGACGATTTTGTCCCAAAAAAGGGTAGTTACTCTGAGCCAGTATTGGAAGTTCAGCCAAGGCGCATAAAAAATCTTTGGCGGTTTGACTGGTTACCGGAAGGCTTTTCTCTTGTTTGGCCAGAAGCTCGTGCTTTGAACCACGGTACCAGCATGCTTCTTTTATCTGATGGTATGACGACCGTGTCTGTTTTTGTTGAGCCAATCATGAAGCCCAAAGCATTGTCTATCTTAAGTATGGGGGCGACAATGGCTGGAGAACGCAGTATTAAAGTTAAAGATCAATTGTATCTGCTAACCATGGTAGGTGAAGTACCAGATGTGACCATAGAAAAATTGATGAATGTGTTTATGCCAAGGGCAGATCATGATTGAAGAAACGGGAAGAGTGTTATCGATCGAGGACGGTTTTGCTGACGTCGAAACCATTCGTACCAGCAGCTGTACTTCTTGTCGTGCTCGACATGGATGTGGGCATCATGCGATAGCACAAGTTTCTTCCTCTAATCGAATGCGTATGCGTGCAATTGACCCGCTGGCTGTAGAAGTGGGACAGAGTGTGGTGGTCGGTATCCCCGAGGATACCTTGCTACAAGCGTCTGTTTGGATGTATCTAATTCCACTACTTGGTTTAATTGGCGGTGCTGTTTTACCTTCGATATGGGGTGGAGAATCAGGCATTGCTGTTATTTTTTCTATTATTGGTTTTGCTGGTGGGTTATTACTGGCAAGAAATAAGTCAAAACAAGAAATTAACAATCTTGATTACTACCCAAAAATTTTACGAATTGAATCGCTTAAGGGTGATCAAATACCGTTGGTATTTACACCGTAAGCGTCTAATTGTCTTCACCTGGCACTGTAATGAATTTGGTACGTCTTAAGGAGACCAATCAATGAACAGATTGCTTAAACACGTTAGCGTGGTTTTTGTCAGCACTTTTATGCTGACGTCTATGCTTTCACACGCGGCTTCACTCCCTGACTTTACCGAGTTAGTGGAAGAGGCCTCTCCCGCTGTTGTGAATATCAGTACGGAACAAACTGTTACCACAAAAACGGCTAACGACGGAGGTCAGCAATTAGGGCCTAATAGCGAAGAACTCAACGAATTCTTTAAACATTTCTTTGGTCAACAGCCTTTTGGTCAGCAAGCACCACCTCAGCAGCAGGGACCGCGTAGTTCATTGGGATCTGGTTTTATTATTTCCCAAGATGGCTATGTGCTGACGAATAATCATGTGATTGATGAGGCGGATGTTATTCATGTACGTCTAAACGATCGCCGTGAGTATATTGCTAAATTAGTGGGGACAGATCCTAGAACGGATCTGGCGTTACTAAAAATTGATGCTGAGAATTTACCTATCGTAAAAATGGGCGATTCAGACAAACTTAAGCCCGGTCAGTGGGTGTTGGCCATTGGTTCACCGTTTGGTTTTGATTACACCGTTACTGCGGGAATAGTCAGTGCAACGGGTCGAAACTTACCGTCTGACAGCTATGTGCCTTTTATTCAAACGGATGTCGCCATTAACCCAGGTAATTCTGGTGGACCTTTGTTTAACCTAGACGGTGAAGTTGTGGGGATTAACTCACAAATCTACACCCGTTCTGGTGGCTTTATGGGGGTGTCTTTTGCGATCCCTTCTAATGTTGTGATGTCCGTTGTTGATCAGCTTAAACAAGACGGTAAAGTGTCTCGAGCTTGGTTGGGCGTATTAATTCAGGATGTGAACAATGAATTGGCTGAATCTTTTGGTTTAGATCGACCAAGCGGCGCGTTAATTAGCCGAGTGCTACCGGACTCTCCAGCCGAAAAATCTGGCTTGAAGTCTGGCGATATTATCATGGTATTTAATGGTAAAAAAATCGAGCATTCTGCAGAGTTGCCTTATGTTGTGGGGCAAATGAAAGCGGGCAAAAAAGTCGATGCGAAAGTATATCGAGATGGGAAAGAACAAACTATTGCTGTCACTTTAGAAGCTAGGCCAAACGATCCGAAAGCACTGGCTCAATCTCAACAAGACCAGAACCGCCTTGGTATGATTGTAGGGGAAGTTCCTGCAGACATGGCGAAGACGTTTGATATTGAGAGTGGCGTCATTATTGAACAGATTATGGGTGGCACAGCGGCACGTAATGGCCTTCAGCAAGGGGATGTTATTACCATGTTGAATGGCAAGCGTATTGATGGTGTCGCTGCTTTTACTGAAATTGCCAAGGCAATTCCGAATGACCGGTCTGTACCAATGCGTGTTATTCGACAAGGTTATCCCATGTTTATCCCATTTAAAATTGTGGAATAAAGAATAGGTGAAATGCAAAAAAGCGACCATTTGGTCGCTTTTTTATTGCCTTGTTAAAGCGCGTAAAGGCTAAAGTGCTTTTGAGAAGATTTTAGAATTACGTTGATAGTTGTACAGTGCTTGTTTTTGTGTCGGTAAGCTTGCCAGTGTTGTTTCGCTAAAGCCGCGTTCAATAAACCAATGCGCGGTTCGAGTGGTTAACAAGAAAAGTGTATTGAGTTTCTGATGTTTTGCGGCTTGTTCTATGCCTTTTAGTAAGCGTTCTCCACGGTTTGATCCTCGATAATCGGGCGACACCGCCAAACACGCCAGTTCTCCTGCGTACTCTTGCTCAAATGGATAAAGGGCTGCGCAAGCGACAATGGCGCCATCGCGTTCGATAACAATAAAACGATCAACTTCATTTTCTAGTAGTTCACGGGATCGCCTTACTAATACTCCTTTTTCTTCTAGCGGTGTTAACAAGGCCATCATGCCGCCGACGTCATCGATATGTGCCGGGCGTAATTGCTCATAGCTGTCTTCGTCTATCATGGTGCCAGAGCCTTCACGAGTGAAGAGCTCTCTTAGTAAACCACCATTCTCATTGTAGGAAATCAAATGCGCTCTAGGCACGCCTTTACGAACAGCTTGAACACAGGCGTCTAATGCCGCGTGGGTAATACTTGGCAATGATTTTTCTTTCAAAATGACGTCGGCGTCTTTTGTTAACAGCTCAGAGTACAATTCGCCGTTGCTTTTAAACACACCTTCTTCTTCAGAGTAGATCACCAACTTATCAGCTTTAAGCTGAATCGCTGCTTGGATGGCAACATCCTCGCTTTTTAAGTTGAATACTTCTCCGGTCGGTGAAAAACCAAGGTGTGGCAACAGCACCATATTGTCGTCTTCCAGCAAGCGGAAAATTGCTTCTGTGTCGATGCGTCGCACCTCTCCTGTATGGCCATAATCAATGCCATCAACCACGCCTAATGGTCTGGCGATGACATAATTACCGCTACAGACTTTTAACCGAGCACCGTCCATTGGCGTATTTGAAAGCCCCATAGAAAGCTGAGCTTCAAGCTGTACTCGCACCGCTGCAGAAGCTTGGATAATGTCCAGCAGTTGATCTTGTGGTGTGACTCGGTAATCATCCTCGACACGACTCGGTAAGCGTCGGTTTGACAATATTCTGCTGATTTGTGGGCGCGCACCTTGAACTAAGACCAAACGGATTCCCAAGGAATCCAACAAGGCGAGATCATGAATAATGCTTGAAAAATGAGCACATTCAACCGCCTCTCCCGGAATCAAGATAACAAAAGTTTTGCCCCTATGGGCATTAATATAAGGGGAAGAGTGGCGGAACCAGTCCACATAATTAAGTTCTTCAGGCACATTATTCCTCATTTTCTTGCTTATTAGATTGAAGGCAAAAACGCTCGATTAAACCGCGTATTACCTGTTGCATAGGTTGAATCTGATCCAACGCCATGAATTCGTTTGGTTGGTGAGCTTGGTCAATAGAGCCTGGTCCTAAAATTAAAGTTTCCATTCCCATTTGATTCAGGAAAGAACCTTCTGTTGCAAACGCCACCGTACTGGCTTGACGTTTTGTTAAAGCTTCACAGGCTTTTATGATATCCGATTCGATCGGAGTATAAAAAGACGGAACATCAGGAAATAAGCTATTTAATTGTATTTTTGTGCCTGTTTTCTCTTCTATACGAGGCAATAGTTGAGCAATTTCCGCCATTAATGCTTGGTTGCTCATGCCGGGCAGCGCTCTTAAGTCAAATTCCAGTTCACAGCGCCCGCAAATTCGGTTGGGATTGTCGCCGCCGTGAAGGCAGCCGAAGTTCATGGTGGGGTAGTCGATGACAAAACTGGCGTCGCGATAGTTTGTTTTAAGTTGCTGACGAAATATCATGAGTTCAGACATCACCTCATGCATGGCGTCCAATGCATTGTTTCCCAAAGAAGGATTAGAAGAATGTCCCGCTTGCCCTGTTATTTGGATGCGTTCCATCATAATGCCTTTGTGGGCGTAAATGGGCGTTAATGAGGTGGGTTCGCCTATTAAGGCGTACCTTGCTTTTAAAGTCCCTTGTTCAACTAACGCGCGAGCACCAGACATCGAGCTTTCTTCGTCAGCGGTCGCCAAAATAATAAGCGGTTGTTTGAGGTTAGAAAGCTGCATTGTTTGTATCGTATCTAACACAATAGCGAAGAAGCCTTTCATGTCACAGCTGCCAAGGCCATACAGTTTTTGGTCTCTTTCTTCTAATGCAAAAGGGTCAGACTGCCAGCGGCCTTCGTCATAGGGAACCGTATCGGTATGACCAGCAAGCACCAAACCACCATCACCACTGCCAAGCGTGGCAATCAAGTTAAATTTATTAGGCTGGTGTGGCAATGGCATGATTTCACACTGGAAGCCTTGCGAGCTTAACCAGCTTTCAAGCAACTGAATCACGCCTTTATTTGACTGATCCCAGTGTGCTTGACTACAACTGATAGATGGCGACGCAATAAGTTGTGACATCATACTAATAAGAGACGGAAGTGCGGGCATAAGGATGCTCCTTGTAGTTATTGCCTAATATTACTACCGTAAGCCAGGCATCTGGTACACTTCTGCGCACATTATTTTTTTCTTTGTTGTTTACTCAGCGGCAAAGTTTGTAGAGGTTTTTAAAATGGCTACCGAGCTAGAACTTAAGTTAATGGTTCAGTCTGAGTATCTCAAGTCCGCAAGTGATTTTCTTGATGGGATTTGTAGACTTTCAGATACGGACGGGCAATCTCGTCAGCCAACTCTGGCGTTAATGAACGCGTATTTTGATACCGAAGAAGCGAGTTTAATGCAAGCCGGAGTGGCGCTGCGTATTCGAGCCGTTAATGATCAATTTATCCAGACAGTAAAAACCCGCGGTAGTAGTCGTGTTGGTATGCATGCTCGTGGTGAGTGGGAGTGGTTTTTGCCTAATGATCAGTTGGATTTATCTTTATTAAAAGAGGTTCCACTACCAGAATCATTACAAAATATGTCATGGGGCCGTAAGCTGATTGAGGTTTACCGAACGGATTTTGAACGACAAGTGTGGAATATTGTTGCTCCTGAAACCAAGATGGAAGTGGTGTGTGACCAAGGGCTGGTGACGTCGCCTTATGGAGAGGACTCAATTTGTGAGTTGGAACTAGAGTTAAAAGACGGTAGTGAAGTGGGCTTGTATGATTTTGCTTTGCAATTAGCCGAGCATGTTCCGGTGCAGGTTAGTATTGTCTCAAAAGCTCAAAAGGGCGTTCGATTGAAATATGGACAAATCGAATTCCCTAAAAAGCCACTCAATACAACGAATGAAATAGAATTAGCCGCGTATTGGTTTGAAGTGTGGCTAGTGTATTGGGAAGCAATGTATTTCATGAAAGATGAGGCACTGATGCAGCCATTGCGTCATTCGATGTCTCAGTTGAAAGTGTGTTTACCAAGAGAAATGGCTCATATACTCGATTCTTTAGATAACGAATTAGAGCAGCGCTTACTGGAAGAAGAGTCATTGCTGTTGGGGTCGTTAGCCGGTATGAAATCCGTTGGTTTGGCGATGCTACGGGTTGGGCAATGGTTAAATAGACAGGCGTTTTAGCTTTTTCGTATTGAATAAACAGTTTTTGTTCGAAAAATAAGCAGATATTTTTTTGTAAAGGAAGGCTTCTTTGACACCACCGAATTTGAATCCAAACTACACACTTTTCTGTGAACAATCTAAGCAACGTTCTTTGTTATTAGAGCAAGTGCAAGAGGCCAGACAAAGACAAAGCCTTGATCGGCTACATAAAGATCAAATTGCCCAATTAGAGCCATTGTGGGTGTTAAGTGATTTTTTACATCATCAATTCATGCGTTTTCCGCATTGGTTAGATGATGTATTGGTGCTGGACCGTTTGCCTGAGCGACCGTCTAAAGAGGCATTAATGTCAGGTGAGGCGCTTTTCTCTTATGAATCGGCAGCGTGCCCAAATATACCTCAAGAGCATATGGATGAAGCCAGTTTTGTGAAGCGCCTGCGTTTGTA
>CAXBGJ010000130.1:0-9397 GCA_963975045.1 uncultured Marinomonas sp.
TCTTTTCGATTGGCGCCGCTTCACCGGTCAACATAGACTCATTCACTGTGGAGGAGCCTTCTAATACCTCACCATCAACAGGGATTTTATCACCAGAGCGAATTCGAAGAGTGTCACCTACTTTAATGTCTGAGACATTAATACGTGACTCGCTCTCGCCTTCTACTCTAGTGGCCATTTTAGGTCGAAGATCTAAAAGGCGATGCAGGGCTTTACTTGTCTTACGGCGAGCACGCAATTCTAAAGCCTGACCAAGGTTGATCAAACCTATGATCATTACGGACGCTTCAAAATACAAGTGATTCGTGTTCTGCGGAAACCAGTCTGGCATCAATACAACAAGCATAGAATAAAACCAAGCGCTCCCCGTTCCTAAAGCAATAAGCATGTCCATGTTTGCTTGGTGTGTTGAAAACGCTTTCCAAGCACCGCGAAAGTAATGCTTGCCAGCTTGAATCATGATCCACAACGTTAATAGCCCGATGAGAAGCCAAACAATCCGATCGGTGAGCGAGCTCACCATCATATTCCCACCCAAAACACCGTAAAGCATCAGTGGAATACCCAGCCCTAATCCAAGCGCTGACGCCTTACATTTATCACGATATTCAGTCTGCTCTCTTTGACCTCTCTCTTCCTCACTTTTTTCAGCGTCTAAGATCAGACTCGCTTGATAACCCGTACCAGCGACTGCTTCAATTAGGGCTTCAGAAGATCCTTTAGTAACTACCTGAGCGGTATGGTTAGCAAAGTTAACATCTGCAGAAACAACGCCCTCTGTACTTGCCAAAGCCATTTGTACTGTATTCACACAACTCGCACAGGTCATACCAGAAATCGAAAGCTGATAACTTACTAAGTTATCTGCGCGCTCTGATTTAACTTTTTTAGCGTCTACTTTATCTCTATCTGAGTCTACTTTAGAGGTTGAATCAAATTCTTGGTGAGCAAGCTCATTATCATCAAAAACCCCCAAATACTGATAACCTGCGTCTTGAATACTAGCTTCTATCGAAGCCAAAGAAAGCCCCGATGTCACCCGTAGTTTGTTTTCTTTAGGGGTTCCTTCGACAGTAGCGTCTGGACTTTTTTCTTGGATCATTTTGCGTACTTTTGATACGCAGCCTTGGCATGACATGCCGGTAACGTTAAGTTCTAACTCTGCAATCGGGCCGATGTCTGCTTCTTCTGGACGTTTCATTCTTACCTCCTTTTATGTAGCTGCTTAGACTGTTATTTAGTGTCTTCCCATTCTTCAATCAAACAACAAATTGAATGACCATCAGGGGCGCCATTTGGCATACTTTCCCAAACGGCTAACGCGTCTTCCATTTTCAATAAATGGGCTTGAAGCTGGGCTATTTTTAATTTGGTTTCGGGTATCTTTTTTTGCAATAGATCTCGAACCAAAGGACAAGGTGAATCACCACTATCCGACTGCTGAAAGATCTCTTCTATTTGCTTTAAACTAAACCCTAATTCACTGGCTTGACGAATAAAGTGCAATCGCTGCAATCCCACTTTATCGTAGAGTTGATAACTATTATTCGGATCTCGTTCAGCATCAATCAATCCTAATCGAGTGTAATGACGGACAGTTTCGGCCGTTACACTGGCTTTTTTGGCTAGCTCGCTCACTCGCATAACAACTCCTTTAAGTGATTTTAATAACTCCAGTGTAAGACCTATAGGTAACACATAGGTCAAGTTTTTCTCAGTGAAATTTAAAACAAAAAAAAACCGAGATCACAATGACTCGGTTTTTATCATTTCAGTGTTGTATAAGGGTATTAATGTAACTTTAATTTTGGCTTCACAACCTTACCAATTTTCTGTGCCGCCATAATCACTGCCGCTTTAAGCCAACCGTGAATGGCAATTAGATGCAAACGATACAAAGAAACATAAACAAAGCGGGCAATACGTCCTTCGACAAACATTGACCCTCCCATCAAGTTCCCCATCAGACTACCCACTGTACTGTAGTTGCTAAGGTTAACTAGAGAACCGTAATCTTTATAAATATATTCTTTTAGTGGCTCACTACGAAATGATGCTTTGATATTTTCAAACACCAAAGAGGCCATTTGGTGGGCGGATTGCGCTCTTGGAGGAACAAAGGAACCGTCTGGCTGCTTGCAAGCACAACAATCACCAATGACATAAATATTTTCGAATGCCGTTGTTTGCAACGTGCCTTTGACTAAAATTTGATTATTTCGCGTCGTTTCAAATCCTTCAATCTTGGCAACAAAATCGGGAGCTTTTACACCAGCAGCCCAAATCATCAGATCGGCTTTAATATCAGCCCCTTCCGCGGTTTCAAAACCACCATCGTAAGCGCGTACGACTCGAGTTCCTTGACTAACAGTAACGCCAAGGCGAGCCAGCTCTTTGGTTGCCAATGCAGCAACCCGCTCCGGTAGCGCCGGTAATATTCGCCCTCCAGCTTCAATCAGTTGGACATTAACGCGTTTACCTGACATTTCTGGCATCCCATAGGCCTTAAGCATATCGGCTACATGAAACAGTTCTGCAGACAGCTCTACACCCGTTGCACCCCCACCTACTATCGCTAATTTAAGCTTAGCGTCAGTCCCTTCTTGATGGACCCGTAAGAATTGATTTAGCAGGGCTTGTTGGAAACGTTCGGCTTGCTTATGAGAATCTAGAAAATAACAATGGTCAGACACGCCAGGGGTTCCAAAATCGTTACTAACACTGCCCACTGCCATGATCAAAATATCGTAGGCAATGGTACGTTCCGGCAGTACTGTGTGACCCATATCATCAAACAAAGAGTCCAGTGTCAGCGTTCGTTTCTCTGGATCAACCCCCATTAACGTGCCTAATTGAAACTGATAATGATGTTTGGCGGCATGCGCTCTGTAATTTAAGCCATCACTGTTAATGTCAATCGACCCAGTTGCAACTTCATGCAGTAAAGGTTTCCAAATATGAGTCTGACTTCGATCAATAAGGACGACCTCTGCTTGACGTTTTTTACCAAACGCGTGGCCTAACTTAGTCACTAATTCCAAGCCACCTGCACCACCGCCAACAATAACGATTTTTTTCATATGAACTCACCTATAAATATTGAATAATCTGGAAAATACTCATAAAGCACTTTCCAGATAACTTAATGAGAGGGAAGCATCACCGAACTCTTTGTGCTAAAAGCTTATCTAGCGTATTTGCGAACGCCATACGGTCTTGCTGATTGAAGCTTGCTGGGCCATCTGTTTGCACTCCAGAAGAACGCATTTGCTCCATAAAGTCACGCATACCAAGTCTTTGTTTAATATTTTCTTTGGTATACAGCTCGCCACGAGGATTAATGGCCAAGGCACCCTTGTCGATCACATCCGACGCTAATGGAATGTCTGCCGTGATAACCAAGTCATGTATATCAATATTATCGACAATATAATTGTCTGCAACATCAAAGCCAGAACTCACAACACGGCGCTCAATCCATTTTGAAGGAGGAATAGCGATAGCTTGATTAGCCACTAGAATACATTGAATCTCAACACGTTCGGCGGCACGAAAAAGAATGGTTTTAATAACATTAGGACAGGCGTCGGCATCAACCCATAAACGCATAGTATTCCCCTTTTTTGTAGGACACTATTATTCATCAGGCGCGGGGTGAAATCCAGTAGTGAGTGAGATCAAACGGAGCACATATACGTGACCCGTTTGCTTTGAGAGTTTGAACTATCTTACATATTCGGGTAGTTCGGTCCTCCAGATCCCTCTGGTGTTACCCAGGTTATGTTCTGCGCAGGATCTTTAATGTCGCAAGTTTTACAGTGAATGCAGTTTTGCGCATTTATTTGGAAAATTGATTCATTATTCGATTCTACAATTTCGTAAACACCGGCAGGGCAATAACGCTGAGCGGGCTCAGCAAACTTCATCAAGTTACTTTGCACTGGAATGTTTGGGTCTTTCAATTGCAAATGACAAGGCTGGTCTTCTTCATGGTTTGTATTAGACAAAAATACAGAAGATAACTTATCAAAACTCAGCAATCCATCCGGTTTTTTGTACACTGGCGCAACATGCTTTTCCGCTAATTCTAAACTGGCGTAATCTGGCACCATATCATTGAACGTGAATGGCAAACCTCCAGAGAAGATATTCTGATCCAACCAGTTGTAAGCCCCGCCCCAGAACGTACCAAGTTTGTGCATAACAGGTACAAAGTTGCGAGCTTGCTGTAGCTCCTTCCCTAGCCAAGAGTCACGTAGCGCATCATTAAATTGATGTAACTCTGCGGGTGGATTTTCCATCTGCAATGCATCAAAAATCGTATCTGCCGCCAACATACCGCTTTTCATTGCAGTATGCGTTCCTTTGATTTTTGCAGGGTTAAGTGTGCCGGCATCACAACCAATGACCAAACCGCCGGGGAAACTCATTTTAGGCAATGATGCCCAGCCACCTTTTGCAATCGCTCTAGCACCGTAGGAAACGCGTTTCGCACCTTTTAAATGTTCCGCAATAACGGGATGATGTTTGTATTTTTGAAATTCATCATACGGGCTTAAGTACGGATTTTTGTAGTTCAAATCGACGATTAAACCGACAGCCACTTGGTTATTTTCTAAGTGGTATAAAAAACCACCACCGCCCGCTTCATTGCCCAAAGGCCAGCCAGCGGTATGAATGACAGTACCAGGTTTACTTTGAGCTTCTGGAACATCCCACAACTCTTTAATACCAAGACCGTAATGCTGTGGCGCTCTATCTTTATCTAGCTCGAATTGAGCCATTAACTCTTTGCCTAAATGTCCGCGACAGCCCTCTGCAAAAATAGTGTATTTTGCTTTCAACAACATACCAGGCATGAAGCCGTCTTTTTCTGTTCCATTTTCAGCAACGCCCATGTCACCTGTAATAATGCCTTCCACATTACCGTCCGTGTCATAAGAAAGGTGCGCAGCAGAGAAGCCAGGAAAGACTTCAACGCCCAACGCTTCGGCTTGCTCTGCAAGCCAACGACTCAGATTACCCAGGCTGATAATGTAATTACCATCGTTATGTAAGGTTTTCGGCACCATCCAGTGGCTCAAGGGTCTTGACTCTTTTTCAGAGCTTAACCAAAGAAGATCGTCTGTATTCACTTGGGTATTTAATGGTGCACCTTTTTCTTTCCAGTCCGGAAATAATTCTGCAAGTGCTTTCTGATCGACAACAGCGCCAGATAAAATATGGGCACCAATCTCCGAACCTTTCTCGACCAAACAAACGCTGATCTCTTTTTCTTCCGCTTGGGCTCTTTGCATAATGCGACAAGCTGCCGATAGCCCTGCTGGGCCACCACCAACAACCACAACATCAAATTCCATTACTTCTCTGTCTGTCATACTGCCTCCCTAGTTCGGGCATATCTTTTTATTTTAGAGGTGTTCTTTCAACGATTGAATGCATTTTTGTTTAGTCTGTCAACAGTTGTTTGTCCAAACTGTATTGCAGAGGCATAACCAAAAGCTCGAGGTAAAATATGATCACAATAGAAATCAACAGAACAATCCCAAGACATTTTTGCATCGTCACTCATGTCATGATGATTTGAACTGGCATCTTGAGCCCTTACCTGGAGCCAAGCACCAATTAGATAACCCATTAACATCATATAGTCATAAGCTAACCCTGTCCCAAGAACGGAGTCTGACTTCATGCTTAACAAACACGTCTGTGTCGATTTTTTAGCTTGTTCTAAGACGACTTTAACTTTCGCAATGTTTTCATTGGTATGAGGTGGCACCATTGAGTTCAATTCGGCTTCTATTTCACTCAATAATTCCATCATTTCAGCACCATTATCTGAATGCAGCTTGCGGCCAATTAAATCAATTGCTTGTATGCCATTTGTACCTTCATAAATGGGAAGGATACGAGCGTCTCGCGCATGCTGGGCAACACCCGTTTCTTCGATGAAACCCATTCCGCCATGCACTTGGATGGCTAAAGATGTTATTTCTTGAGCTTGCTCAGTGATCCAACCTTTCACAATCGGTGTATACAAAGCCGTTCTTGCGATAGATTGCTTTTGTTGATCGCCGGTAGACAGATGGGATAAATCATTCTCTACAGCGGCCACATAAACGAGCGAGCGCATCGCATCAATTTGTGACTTCATCGTCATAAGCATACGCAAAACATCAGGATGTTCAATGATGGCTGCTCGCTCTGTACGCGAGGCATTCAAACCTTGTTTACGTTCTTTTGCGTAGTCTAATGCTTGCTGATAAGCACGTTCAGAAATGGCTAATCCTTGTAATCCAACACCTTGTCTAGCATTGTTCATCATGGTGAACATGGCTTTTATGCCTTCATTTTCTCGACCAACAAGATAACCAACCGCGCCTTTTTTATCGCCAAAACTCATCACACACGTCGGAGATGCGTGAATCCCCATCTTATGTTCAACAGAAACAACCTGAACGTCATTGCGCTCACTAGGTTCTCCCTGCTCATTCAATATGAATTTTGGAACGATAAATAACGAAATCCCCTTCACGCCTTCCGGTGCGTTAGGTAAACGCGCCAATACCAGATGAATGATGTTATCACTCATTTGATGATCGCCCCACGTAATGAATATTTTTTGGCCTTTAATGCGAAAGACATCGCCATCAGGCATTGCTTTACAGCTAATGGCAGCAAGATCAGAACCGGCAGCGGGTTCGGTTAAATTCATCGTCCCTGCCCATTCACCCGCTAACATTTTTGGCAAATAGAGATTTTTCAGCTCATCACTCGCATGTAAGCTAATGGCCTCAATTGCACCCAAACTTAACAAAGGACAAAGGGAAAAAGATAAGTTAGCGGCTTGAACGCCTTCATTGACTGCAGTAGCTATATACGAAGGCAAGCCTTGACCACCGTATTTAGGATCACCTGAAAGGCCAATCCAGCCACCTTCCGAATAGGCTTTGAAGGCTTCTTTAAAGCCCTTCGCCTCGATCACTTCGCCTTGTTCGACGCGCGAACCATCTTTATCGCCGCTGGCATTGATAGGCGCAATAACTTGCTCTGACAATTTACCTGCTTCACCAAGAATAGCGTCTAATAGGTCGCTATCTACCTCATCTTCAAGGTACGGTGTTAATCGCTCTATATGGGCAACACAAAGCAAACTAAATAAAATATCATTGATTGGGTACTGGTATTCGCTCATTTTTTATTCTCCGGTTAGTTATCCGAGCGGATGTATCCCTATAGCATGTTAAAAGGCGACGAATCTCTCAATAACAATTCAGACCTATATTTCTAACAAAAACAATCAGAACTTAAAAAAATCTAACCTAGAAGCAAATATTATGGGCGTTTCATCGCTTTGCCAAATTTAAGATATTCCTCACTTTTTCGATACTCCCCTGGTGTCATCCCCGTCCATTTTTTAAAGGAACGAAAAAAAGCGCTTGGCTCATCAAACCCCATTAACGCCGCGATATCATTGATGCTTAACTGAGGCACGTTCATGTACGTGATTGCGGCTTCTTTTCGGCATTCGTCTTTAATATTCTGATAAGACGTTTTTTCATCATTTAAGCGACGTCGCAATGTGGAAACGCTCATATTAAGCGCACTCGCTACTTCTTCGGCACTTGGCATCTCACGCGAGAAATCTTTCCCTAGCATCGCCATCACTTGAGACTTAAGACTGTTATCATTTTCAACCATCACCAATAATTGATATGGGGCGGTTTTTAAGAAGCCTCTTAAACTGTCTTCCGTTTGCACAATAGGCATGTCTAAATAACTGGCAGGAAACACCAGAGCATTGGCGTGCTGATTAAATTTCACTTCTGACTGGAATAAGGTTTTGTAGTATTCAACGTCGTCAGGACGTTCACTTGTAAAATACGCGGCCTTAAGATTTAAACGACGTCCGATCAACCAACAGATAAAGTGATGCCACATCGAAAGTGTTGTTCTTAACTGCTCTTTTGATTCAGGAACAACTAACGTATCAATCGCTTCTTCCGATGAATCCAAAGGTGCAAAAGTCACCATGGCAAACCGACCTTTTTTGATCAGTACCGGCTTGACTGTTGGGCCTCGGCAGATTTCATAGAAATCACTGCAACGGTACAGGGCATGAGCCAGACTTCTTGCATGAATAATACAAAGACACATCATTCTAAAAGTACCATTTGGCACTTTACCACCGCTCAACATACCAAATGATTCATCTTGCATTAGCCACATGATTTTTTGATATAACATTCCGTATCGATAAGCAGGGAATGAATCGCTCTTCTCTATTTCATCTTGTGTTATTTCTAAACTGTCTAATACAGCTTGACGGTCTAGACCTTGTTCTTCAACGGCTTTTAAAAGATAGCGAACACTCGACATTGGAACTGAAGCTTTCACATTCATCACCTTATATAACGGAACGGTCCGGTATTATTATTTTTTATTGCTCTGCGTTTTTCAAGCATAAAAAAAGGCTGCATGCGCAGCCTTTTTTTATTGTACTTTTCTGCGCTTACTTTTCTTCAGTAAAGGCAGACAACAATTCATCAAGCGATAAATCTTCGCTGTCGGTATCGATGTCGTTGGACTTTGCCATTGCGTCGGCCTTCGCTTGCTCTGCTGCTTCATCTACAGGCTTAACGAAAACAAAACGGCGCGGACGCCCAGCGGCTGGTGCCGCATCTTTTTCTGGAAGTAACCCTAATCTATCAAGTTTTTTGTGCGCTTGTTCTTTGCGTTCCTTGGATTTCTTTGTTGCAAAACGACGAGTAGATGAGGCTTTTCGAGCTTTATTCTGCTCTTTCATCTGCTCTTTTGAACCAGTTTTCCCAAGTTTTCCACGCATACTACGCGATTTTTTAGCACGAGCCATAATATCCTCTCTTTATCGCGCGCATTGTAGCAGTGAATTCAAGCTAGGTCATCCAACAGTATTAGCAATTTGCTTTAAAAGAACCATGTCCTAGCTTTCTTTGGCCCCCTATTTCACCAAACAGCACTTTCACTTGAGTTGTGTCTCCAGACTCCAATGCATTTTCCAGCTTTTTCAATATCACAATCGTATCGTCTACGACTTTTGTGTACTCTGATGTTTGCTCTTTGAGTTGGCCACCCTGTAAATTATCGGCACTGAATTTATAAGGGGTTTCATTACGCGCTTTTTCAAAAAAAGAAATTAACGTGTCCACTCTCTGTACTGCTGCATCATTATCTCCCGCTTTTACATCAGATGACATTAAACGCATTTCATCTTTAATGTTCGTCATGTAACCGTGTAACGTGGTTTCATCACACGCATCTTCCGCAAAGACGAAAGACGAACAAGAAATCGAGAGAATCGTAGCAACAAGAAGACCTTTATTCATAAAAACACCCTTTAAATCCAAAATACATTTGC
>CAXBGJ010000131.1:0-9392 GCA_963975045.1 uncultured Marinomonas sp.
ACAACGAAGGCGTTTTTCAGGCTGATCAAGTGCTGGCTAAACACGATGAAAATTATATGCCGCCAGAAGTGTCAGATGCGCTGAAGAAGGCAAAAAATGCAACACAAACAAAAACAGAAACCGAACAATCTATTTATTAGTTTAGGCTTTTTATGCTCCCTGAAATTGGTCAGTTTTCACTGATATTATCATTGTTTTTTGCTTTGTCGTTGGCGGTTGTTCCCATGATTGGCTATTGGGCTAACAATCGCCTTTTATTGGAAATGGCTCGCCCGTTGACCTTCATTATGCTTATTTTGGTGGCGATTAGTTTCGTCATCTTGAGTGTGTCTTTTATCACGGATGATTTCTCCGTTTTATATGTTAGTCAAAACTCCAATAGCCAGTTACCTATCTGGTACAAATTCAGCGCGGTGTGGGGTGGTCACGAAGGCTCATTATTGCTCTGGGTGCTAATCTTATCAGGGTGGTGTGCTGCTGTTGCTTTTAAAATACGAACGTTACCTGAAGATGTTGGCCCCGTTGTTTTAGCGGTATTAGGGGTTGTGAGTTCAGGATTTCTGTCTTTTCTACTTTTTACATCTTCACCTTTCGCTCGTTTACTACCTGATGTACCGGTCGATGGCGGCGATTTGAATCCGCTCTTGCAAGATTTTGGTCTGATTGTTCATCCGCCAGTATTGTATATGGGTTATGTTGGATTCTCTGTTGCTTTTGCTTTTGCGGTGGCAGCATTGATTACGGGCAACTTGAACTCTTCTTGGGCTCGTTGGGCTAGGCCTTGGACTGCAGCGTCTTGGGCGTTTTTGACGCTGGGTATCACGCTAGGAAGTTGGTGGGCTTATTATGAGTTGGGCTGGGGTGGTTGGTGGTTCTGGGACCCTGTTGAGAATGCCTCGTTTATGCCTTGGCTTGCGGGAACCGCTTTATTGCATTCGTTAGCGGTGACAGAGAAGCGAGGTGTTTTTAAAAGCTGGACTGTGTTGTTGGCTATTTTTACTTTTAGCCTTTCTTTGTTGGGCGCATTTTTAGTTCGCTCTGGTGTGTTGACGTCGGTACATTCTTTTGCGGCCGATCCAACACGCGGTATTTTTATTCTGGGTTTACTGTTGGTGTTAGTCGGTGGCAGTTTACTTTTGTATGCGATTCGTGCGGCTCAGGTGAAATCCACCGTATCTTTTGGTTTGACTGGGCGAGAAGCGTGGTTGTTGCTGAACAATATTCTATTAACCGTATTAACGCTGACTGTTTTACTAGGTACTTTATATCCTTTGATTTTTGATGTCTTGGGGCTTGGTAAAATTTCGGTTGGCGCGCCTTATTTTAATAGCGTATTTACGCCCATTGCGTTGTTACTCATTGTTTGCATGGCCGTTGGACCTTTGTCTAAGTGGCATAATACGCCACTCAGTGTATTTTTTATTCCTTGTCTATCATCGGTGATTCTGTCGTCGCTAATCTCTGCTGCCTTGGTTTATTGGTATGATTTTGGCCTTTTAGCTTGGATTAGTTTTGCCGTTGTTTTTTGGGTGGTCTGTTTGTCTTGTGCCGATTGGTTCGGCAAAGTGTCTGCTGGGACAAAGGGTATCATTCCGCGGGCACGTCAGTTGCCGAGAAACTATTACGGCATGTTACTGGCTCATCTTGGTATGGTTGTCAGCTTAGTCGGGATTGTACTGGTTAGCATCAACAGTCAAGAGTCTATGTTGCGTTTGTCGCCTGGTGAAAGTACGAGTATGGCGGGTTATGAATTTAGATTTGACCGATTAGAGCAGGTTAAAGGCCCAAATTACGTCGCAGATAGAGCGCAATTTACAGCATATAAAGCTGGTGAACTGGTGGCAGTACTTTACCCTGAAAAACGCTTATTTACGGCACGACAACAAGTGATGACAGAGGCCGCATTAGACGCTGGTTTTACTCGAGACTTATATATTTCTCTGGGTGAAAAGTTGGATGGTTCCGCGTGGGGGGTGAGGATTTACGTTAAGTCCTTCGTCCGCTGGATATGGTTAGGTGGCTTAATGATGATGGTGGGCGGACTGTTAGCTGCGCTTGATAAACGTTATCGAAGACGAGCAGAGTAATAGAGATGCGTAAAATACTGCTTTTTATACCATTGGTTCTTTTTTTAGTCTTGGGTGTCATTTTTTATCAGCAATTGGGAAAAAATACCCAATATATGCCTTCTGCATTAGTAGGAGAAAAAGTCCCTGACTTTACTTTAGTGTCGCTAGAAACGGATCAACTTGTTACGCAAGAGGATTTGCCAGATGGCCCTTATTTGATTAACTTCTGGGGAACCTGGTGTCCGGCTTGCCATTTAGAGCATCCTTTTTTGATCGAACTTGCGGATGAAGGCGTTATCATTATAGGTATTGATTACAAGGATGAAAAAAATCTAGCGCAGCAATGGTTGGTGCAAAAAGGTAATCCTTATGCCAATGTGTTGATGGATGAAATAGGGCACTTTGGTGTAGATATGGGCGTGACTGGGGCGCCAGAAACGTTTGTTGTGGATCGTTCTGGGGTGATTGTTTATCGACACCAAGGCGTGATTAATGCTCAAAATTGGCCGGTCATAAAAGGTCATTTGAAATGATGATGTTTAGATGGTTTTTATTATTAATAACTTTTGGTTTTACTCTACCGAGTATGGCTGAGGAATTGATGTCATTTAGTTCGTCGTTGAATCAAGCTCGTTATCAGAGTTTGGTCGAAGAACTGCGTTGTCCTAAGTGTCAGAATCAGAACTTGGCGGATTCAGGTTCAGGTATTGCGGTGGATTTGCGTGAGCAGGTTTACCAGATGATTGAGCAAGGTAAAACGGATCAGGAAATTGTTGATTATATGGTCGCTCGTTATGGAGAGTTTGTGTTGTATCGTCCACCGCATTCATCGGCGACATTTTTACTCTGGTATGGCCCTTTTATCTTTCTCGGTCTTGGCTTACTGGTTTTTGCTTTTGTGGTGATGGCGAACCGTAAGAGGCGTGGGGTATCGTCATGATAATGGCTTATTTAGTGATGGTGGCGATGATCACGCTGAGTATCTTGTTTCTCTATCGTTCAGTGTTTAAGCGTCTTCGTTCCCTCAAAAAACTGGATTTACAGAATTTTGGTACAGTGCGTCGACAGGAAATAGCCGAAGAGCTGGAGGCGGGGCGTCTAACGTCCAGTGAGTCGGTACAGCTTTTGTTGGATGTTGATCATGAAAATGAGCGGCAAGCATCGAATAGAAAACACTCTCTTCATATGGATATTCCGCTTGCTCAATGGGGTATGCTGGGTGTTGTAACTGTGCTGGTGTTGGGGAGTGTGAGTCTTTACCAGCAGATGGGTTATGCTAAAGAGGTGCTTTTTACACAAGATTTGCAAACCCAAGATCTTACGCCTCAAAAAGTAAGCGACTTCCTTCAGTATCGTAGTCGACGCTACGGAAAGGTTGAAGATTGGTATTATGAAGCGACCGATGACGTAAGTGCAGGCAGATACAACGAGGCCGTGGTCGCTTTCGAAAAAGCGCTTGAGACAATGCCAAGAGAAGCGGATGGTAGAGTGAATTTATTGGTGGAATACGCCCAAGCGATTTTTTATGCGAATGGCAATCAAAGTTCGGTAAAAATGCAAAAAACGGTTGATGCCATTCTTGAACAAGCGCCGACCGAAGCCATCGCGCTTGGCTTAAAAGGGGTTGCAGAGTTTGACCAAAAAAACTATCTAGGCGCCGTCTTAGCATGGCAAGAAGCCATTCGCTATAATTCTAATTCTGGCGAACGTATCGCGTTACTATCTGCCATTACTAAGGCTCGTGATATCGGTGCGATAGATTATCGACAAGTTGCTCCTATCATTACTCATCAGTTAGCGATGAAAGTTGAATGGGATAAACGTAATCTGCATTGGCTAAAAGACGATGTTTTGCTGGTGTACGCGTTAGCCAAAGGGCAAAAAATGCCGGTGGCGATACAAAGAGTGTTTCCAGAGGATTTAGAACAACCTATTTTATTAACCAATTTAGACGCGGTTATGCCAACGGCAACGCTAGCGCAAATCGACAAAGTCGATATTGTCGTGAAATTGTCGAATATTAATAACAATGATCTTACAAAAGGTCGAATAATCGGTATAAAGCGTGGTCTACTTACAAATACTAAAGAGATTTTCGTAATCAACGTGGCCTTGTAATTGAATCCTAAGCCGCTTCGTTTGATAATACAGTCAACTTAAATTGATGCTATTCGGAATGTATAATGGAATTTAGCTTGCGTGAATGGCTAATCTTGATTGGGGTCGTCATTATTGTCGTTATCCTCATAGATGGATTTCGTCGATATAAAAAGGGACAAGAATATGTCCAATCAGAAGATGACCTTGGTGAATTTGATGAACCAGATGATGCTCTAGTGCATCAAGGTGCAGCAACGGGGTACGGTAAGGTTTCTTCAAAAGAGAGATCGAAATCATCACATGATCCTATTGTGAATGCCTTTGAGAATGCTAGGCAAACCGCCAAATCACCTTTGACTGATGTGCCACATAAAGTGGATTCTGGCCCTGAGCTCGATCGGGGTGAAGAAATGCATCTTGATGAACTGGCTTCTTTGGTCCCTGATAGAGATTTTGGCGATTCCGCTGTGTCTGAACAAAACTATTCAGATGATGGCTTTTACGAACAAGATGAGCTTGATCTAGACTTTGATATCGATACTGAAAACAATATAGACATTCATGGCGATGAAGATTACGAACGCAGTTATTCGGAAGTCGATATTGATCAAGTAACACCGCATGGTGTTGTCGAAGATATGGACGATGATATTCAAGAAGACGATAGCGTTGCTGAAATTGAAGAAGTGATTGTGATAAATATTTTTGCGCCAGAAGGGCAGAACTTCTCCGGCATGGAATTGTTACAACTTATTCTGAATTGCGGGATGCGTTATGGTGAAATGGACATTTTTCATCGCCATGAAGACGGATTTGATCGTGGCAGAGTGCAATTTAGCATGGCAAATGCAATTGAGCCGGGTACGTTTGATTTAGACTCTATGGGGGAAAGTGATTGTCCTGGTGTGAGTTTTTTCATGGGCTTACCTGGCCCTAAAAATAGCATGAAAGCATTTGATTTTATGCTTGAGACAGCTCAGACCTTAGTTCGAAATCTAGGCGGAGAGTTGCGTGATGAACGTCGAACACCGATGAGTGATCAAACCATCGCTCATTGTCGTCAGCGAATACGTGACTTTGAGCGCCGCCGGTTGATGCGCAATAAACAGTAAGATGAATCAGGGCCCTAAGGGGCCTTGATTGTTTTAGACACAAGTTGAAGAAAATACGTCGAGTTAAACTATGAACCAAGAGACAAACATGACGCATCAGCAAATGCTGGACCTGATTCAGCAACTTAATGATTACAGTTATGCCTATCATGTAAAAGATGCGCCAATCGTTCCAGATGCCGTATATGACCGTGACTACCGCCAGCTTCAAGACATAGAAACCGAGCACCCTGAGTGGGTTCAACATGATTCTCCGACACAGCGCGTCGGTGAAAAACCAGACAGCGGTTTTGTTAACGTGGCTCATACGGTTCCGATGCTGTCTTTGGACAATGCCTTTGATAATAATTCGTTGGCGGATTTTGACCAGCGAGTTCGTAAATTACTTAATGCCGATAACCTTGTTTATTGTTGCGAGCCTAAGCTGGACGGCTTAGCGATTAGCCTGCGTTATGAAGAGGGGCGTTTAGTGCGAGGCGTTACTCGTGGCGATGGATTGTCGGGTGAAGACATTACTTCAAACATCAAAACCTTGCATTCGGTTCCCTTGATGTTACGTACAAAAACGCCGCCTGCGGTGTTAGAAGTTCGTGGTGAAATTTATATGCCGAAAGAAGGGTTTGAAAAGCTGAATGCATTAGCAATAAAGCAAGGCGATAAAGCGTTCGTCAACCCTCGTAATGCGGCAGCAGGCAGCTTACGTCAACTTGATCCTAAAATCACTGCCACTCGCCCTTTGGTTATGTGTGCGTATTCCATTGGTTATGTAGAAGGTTGGAACCAGCCTGAAAGCCATTATGAAGGTTTGCTGCAATTGAGTGAATGGGGTTTTCGTACTAATGATTTGATGAAAAGAGTAGAAGGGGCAACAGGCTGTATTGAATATTATGAAATGCTCAATGAAAAACGTGCCGATTTGTCTTATGACATTGATGGCATTGTATACAAAGTGGATCAAATTTCGTTGCAGAATCAATTAGGCTTTATTGCTCGGGCGCCGCGTTGGGCGATCGCCAGAAAATTTCCTGCTCAAGAAGAAATGACTCGAGTGGTAGGGATTGATTTCCAAGTGGGTCGTACCGGAGCGATTACGCCCGTAGCGCGACTAGAGCCTGTTTTTGTGGGCGGTGTGACCGTGTCCAATGCTACTTTGCACAATAAAGATGAGATTGCTCGTTTAGGCGTTCGGGTGAACGATTATGTGGTGATTCATCGTGCAGGTGATGTGATTCCTAAAGTCGTGCAAGTGCTTGTCGATAAGCGCCCTGACAATACTACTGAGGTCGTGTTTCCAGAGGCTTGTCCTGTTTGTGGTTCAGATTTAGAGCAAGTTGAAGGTGAAGCGATCATTCGTTGTACTGGCGGTTTGGTTTGTGGCGCTCAACTAAAAGAGTCGTTAAAGCATTTTGTCTCTCGTAAAGCGATGGACATCGATGGTCTTGGTGATAAGTTAATCGAGCAGCTGGTGGACCAAGAGTTGGTCAAAACCCCAGTCGATATTTTTACTCTATATGAAAAGAAAGAATTACTTTTAGCGATGGAGCGCATGGGGCAAAAGTCGGTAGAGAAGTTGCTTGCCTCAATTGAAAATGCAAAAGCCACTCAATTTAATCGTTTCATTTATGCCTTAGGCATTCGAGAAGTTGGTGAAGCAACAGCTCGAGCGTTAACGAATTATTTTACCGAACTTGATGATCTGATGGCAGCCGATCAAGACGCTTTAGTGGAGGTCGAAGACGTTGGGCCGATTGTGGCTCAGCACGTTAAGTTGTTTTTTGATCAAGACATGAATCGGAAAACCATCCACGGTTTGCTCGACGCTGGCGTTGTTTGGGAAAAAAAATCACAAGCCTCATCTGATGAACTGCCACTTTCAGGTAAAACGTATGTGGTCACAGGATCTTTAAGTCAGTTTAGCCGTGATCAAGTAAAAGACAAATTACAGTCACTAGGTGCTAAGGTGAGCAGTTCGGTATCGGCGAAAACAGACTGTTTAGTGGCGGGTGAAAAAGCCGGCTCTAAACTCACTAGAGCGCAATCTTTGGATGTGCCAGTTATCGATGAAGCAGGTGTTATTGCCTTACTTAGTCAACACGGAGCAATTTAATTGGATACATTAATTCCTTACGACTCACTGTCTCCAGAGGCACTAGATACTATTTTGGGTGATATTGTGTCGCGCGATGGCACAGATTACGGCGATTACGATTTATCTGCCGCACAAAAACGCGATCAGGCATTGCAGGTGTTGAAGAAAGGGGAGGCTGTATTGTTATTTGATACGGAGAGTGAAACCATTAAAATGGTTCCGAAAGATGCATTAAGCAACTACGACCTCATGTGAGGCCGTGGTTATGTTCTAAATGTATATCTTGTAGTGAATGTGTATCTTGTAGTGAATAGAGAGCTCGGAGCACTGTTTATTCGGAGCATTCACGAAGGCAATGATTTATGTTGTGATCCATGATGCGTGAGGGTTCTTCTTCTGTGTTACGTCCCACCACTTTTGCTGGAACCCCAGCGACTGTCGTGTGATGCTCAACGGCTTCTAGTACCACACTTCCCGCGCCGATTTTTGCCCCTTCACCGACTTCAATATTGCCTAAAATTTTGGCTCCGGCGCCAATCAATACCCCAGAACGAATCTTAGGATGACGATCGCCGTGCTCTTTTCCTGTGCCGCCAAGAGTAACGGACTGCAAAATTGAGACATTGTCTTCTATGACGCAGGTTTCACCTACGACAAGCCCTGTCGCGTGATCGAGCATGACACCACAACCAATCGTTGCCGCTGGATGAATGTCCACACTGAACACCATAGACATTTGCCCTTGCAGGTAAAGCGCTAGACTTTTTCGATTATTTTTCCAAAGCCAGTTGGCTACACGATAGGTTTGTAATGCGTGAAAGCCTTTAAAAAATAAAAGAGGGGTAGTTAGGGTGTCGCAAGCAGCGTCCCTTTCTTTTATGGCTAAAATATCTTGCTCGATGCATCTGACAATGCCAGAGTGGGTATCGGCCATGGCTTCTTCGAATACTTCTCGTAATACCATCGCAGGTATTGATATGCTGTCTAGTTTACTGGCAAGCAAAAAGCTTAATGCCGCACACAATGAATCATGGCGTAATATAGTAGTGTTAAAGTAACTGGCTAAAATAGGTTCGTCTTGTGCAAGCTTTTCAGCTTCTGCTTGCAAAGATTGCCATAGATTGTCAGAAGTCACTGCATGATGCATTGTTTTACTCAAGGGGTATTCACCTATATACGTTCACGTTTAGAATGTAGGTTATAGGGTTAGGGTTAAACATTACAAGGGGCAATGTGAAGATTGCTCAAAAAGATGGAGATAATATGTCTGAAAAAAATGTTGCTGATGCATTGCATATCTTTTATGAATTAAATGAATTGCTTTCTGATGCTTATTGGGAAACCAATGACATCAATCAGAAAGACCGTTTTTTTGCGATGAAAGGTATCTTACAAGACGAGCTTGATGAACTGCATAAACTGAGTTTGCAGGATCACGTGTATCCTTATGAGCCTATGAACCCAAGTTTGATGCAACTAAGTGACAAACTACGAGCCATGTTGCCAGAGCTTAATCAATACGTATATCGCCCTCAAACATTGAATCGCTTCGTTAATCTTATTCCAAGTGCGTGTGAATTATTTGAACTGTAATATGGGTTTTGTCCAAATAACGGTTTTACATTGAGTTTATCAAAACGATTCAATGTAGGCTTAACGCGGCTGGTTATTTTGGCTGCGTTTTAAGTTTCGGATAATAAAACGACTAGGGTGCAGCTTATGGCTAATGTCTTGCTCTAAAGGCGAAGGTGTACCAAGAATTAAGCTCGCAATATAACTGCCACTTAACGGTGTTGATATCAATCCTCTCGACCCATGGCCAATGTTCATGTAGAGCTGATTGATTGGTTCTATCGCGTTGTTTGACTGCCATTTTGCGTTTTTACTCAGAGCGGCATAGGCTTGTTGGCACACTTTGTCTGATTGAACCGGTCCTACTATGGGAGTATAGTCAGGAACCGCACATCGGTACGATACTCTCCCACCGCATTCTTTACTATCAAACGTCCCTTTCGGCAATAA
>CAXBGJ010000132.1:0-9389 GCA_963975045.1 uncultured Marinomonas sp.
ACGTTTGGTTCTGTATGGGCTACAACTTAGCCGCCGGCAAAGCGGAATCCATCGCAATGCACGATTGCGATATTGTGACCTACGACAGAGAGCTGCTCGCTCGTCTTATTTACCCTGTTGCCAATCCAAATTTTAACTACGAATTCTGTAAAGGCTTTTATGCACGTGCCGCCAATGGAAAAATGAATGGTCGAGTCAGTCGTTTATTAGTGACACCTTTGTTGTATTCACTCAAAAAAGTCTTTGGGCATTTGGATTATTTGGATTATCTAGACAGCTACCGCTACCCATTAGCAGGTGAGTTTTCCTTCCGTCGCGATGTAATGACTGATTTGCGCATACCAAGCGATTGGGGATTAGAAATTGGCGTATTAAGTGAAATGCACCGCAACTATTCGACCAATCGTTTATGTCAGGTCGATATCGCCGACATTTACGATCATAAACACCAAGACTTATCAGCCGACAATGACGATGGCGGCTTGTCTAAAATGTCGATCGACATCACCAAAGCCATTTTTAGAAAGCTGGCAACAAATGGTACGATTTTCAACCAAGAAACATTCCGCACGATCAAAGCAACCTACTACCGTGTGGCATTGGATTTTATTGAAACCTATCGCAATGATGCAGAAATCAACGGACTGAAGCTAGATGTTCATGCCGAAGAGCAAGCGGTTGAGCTTTTTGCGGGCAACATTATGAAAGCCGGTAATCAGTATTTAGAGAACCCAATGGAAACGCCTTTTATTCCGAGCTGGAACCGCGTGGTAAGTGCTTTTCCTGGGGTTATGACGCAATTGGCTCAAGCGGTTGAATTAGACATGGCAGAGTTCGGTCCTAAATAATGGGCGGTGACTAGGCAAAACAACACAGCATTGTTTTCATCCATTGACAACACAGACAGGTAGGTAAACATGGAAAATGCACCTTTGTCGCCTCTAGAACAGCGACTTATTGCTCATCTGCAAATCATTTATCCGAATTTAGACAATAAAGAGCTGGCTGAAAAGTGCTTAACGACTTTTCACCTAGATCCGGCAACAGAATCACCGAGACCCCATAGAAACTTATGGGATCAATCTGACATTATGTTAATTACCTATGCAGACACCTTGCGCAGAAAAGAAGAAGCGCCTTTAGAAACACTGCATAAATTTGTAAAAAGCAAATTGTCCGACTCCATTTCTGCGGTTCACTTGCTGCCATTTTTCCCTTACAGCTCGGACGATGGTTTTAGTGTGATGGATTACACGACGGTCAACCCTTCGTGTGGAAAGTGGGACCATGTGTCGAATCTTTCAAAAGATTTCAAAGTCATGGGTGACTTGGTTATTAATCACTGCTCAAGTCGAAGTTTATGGTTTGAGAACTACAAAGCAGGCGTAAACCCCGGAGCCAGTTTCTTTTATGAAGCCGACCCAAACGCTGATTTGAGTGCGGTTGTTCGTCCTAGAACCTCGTCACTACTGAGAGAAGTGCAAACTAAAAATGGTGAAAAACACGTTTGGTGCACCTTTAGCCACGACCAAGTTGACTTGAATTTTGAAAACCCAGACGTTCTGCTGGAATTTCTACACATCATTCATTTGTATCTAGAAAAAGGCATTCGCTGGTTCCGCTTAGACGCGGTGGCCTTTCTATGGAAGATCCCTGGCACAAGCTGTATTAACCTACCTCAAACCCATGAAATCATTCGTTTATTAAGGCTAATGATCGAACATTACGCCCCAGAATCCGTCATTATCACCGAAACTAACATACCCAATCAGGAAAATTTAACCTATTTTGGTAACGCCAACGAAGCGCATTTGATCTACAACTTTTCATTACCGCCTTTGCTTATTAACAGTCTTGTCACCGGGAATTGTAGCCATTTAAAACAATGGCTCATGAGCATGGCGCCAGCTCAGCAAGGCACCACTTACCTGAACTTTGTGGCGTCACACGATGGCATAGGTTTACGCCCTACAGAGGGCCTGCTTTCTGAATGGGAACTGGAAACGCTAATCAATACCATGAAACGCTTTGGCGGGAAAATAAGTTCGCGTACTACACCGCAAGGCGAAGCCAAACCTTATGAGATCAACATAAGCCTGTGGAATGCCTTGTCTGGTTCCGCGCAACAAGGCCCAGATCAATGGCAATTCGCTCGCTTCCTTTGCGCTGTGGGTGTCATGATGGCTCTAGAAGGTGTGCCTGCCTTTTATATTCACAGTCTATTTGGCACAGAAAATGATTTGGATCGAGTGAATAACACGGGTCATTATCGCTCAATCAACCGTCATATTTGGGACATGGAAGAGTTAGAACACGCTTTAAATACACCAACACATCATCAAAAAGTGTTTCAGAGTGTCACCAAATTAACTCAAATACGCCGCGCTCAACCCGCTTTCCACCCGAATGCGACTCAGTATATTTTGCACATGGGAGAAAACTTATTTGCTTTCTGGCGACAAAGTTTGGACAGAAGACAAAGCCTGTTTGCGGTGTATAACATGACGGATCAGCCACAACACTTTAACTTGTCAGAACTTAACCTTATTGCCACCGATGATTGGACAGATTTGGTCTCAGAGCAAGTATACGAAGACCGTTTAGGAAAAGTTACCTTGATGCCTTACCAATTTGTTTGGCTGGCAAACAAGAAAGGCAAAATCAAAAGCAATGCTTAGCAAACAAACATAAAAAAATGCGCTCTATGTAAGGGCGCATTTTTTTATCATCAAATGACAAACAACAGCAATAATTTAGTGACTCACCGTTTTAGAAAAAACATTAATCACTACTACCCCTGTAACAATCAATGACATACCGAAACAAGCGGCCATATCGAGTTTCTCATTGGCAAATAAATAGCCGAATAACGAAATTAAAACCATGCCCAACCCGGACCAAATAGCGTAAGTAACCCCCGTCGGCATCGAACGCATCACAATAGTTAATAGATAAAAAGACACGCCATAACCAACAACAAGCACGATACTTGGTCCCAGTTTAGTGAAAGAGTCCGATGCTTTTAATGCCGTCGTCGCGATCACTTCGGCAAGTATGGCTAAAAACAACAAAAAATACGTCATAAAACCCCTCTAAATTGGCCAGCAAAAGACACTATTTATCCGCCAAATTTTCTTCTGTCTCAACACTCTCAAGATCAACACTTTCAAGATCAACATCTTCAGCCAAAAAACCACCGGTCTGATGCGCCCACAGTGACGCATAAATACCCGCGTGCTTAATGAGCTCTTCATGACTACCTTGCTCGACTACATTGCCTTTGTCTAAGACAATCAGACGATCCATCGCGGCAATGGTCGACAATCGATGGGCAATAGCGATAACCGTTTTGCCTTGCATTAATTTGTACAGACTGTCTTGAATCGCCGCTTCCACTTCGGAATCCAACGCGGATGTCGCTTCATCCAACACTAATAGAGGCGCATCTTTCAACAAGACCCGTGCAATCGCAATACGCTGACGCTGTCCACCCGAAAGCTTAATGCCACGCTCCCCTACCATGGCATCGTAACCAGCATTGCCAAATGGATCGGTTAAGGTTTGTATGAACTCGTGCGCTTCGGCATTTTTTGCCGCGGTGATCATTTCTTCTTCAGTGGCATCTGGTCGGCCGTAAAGTAAGTTCTCTCGAACCGTTCGGTGTAACAAGGATGTGTCTTGAGTCACCATGCCGATTTGAGCACGTAAAGAATCTTGTTTAACACCTTTGATGTCTTGCCCGTCAATTCGAATTTGACCGGATTCAATATCATGAAAACGCATCAATAAATTCACTATGGTCGACTTACCTGCACCAGAACGCCCGACTAATCCGACTTTCTCACCCGCTTTAATCGATAAAACAAGGTTTTCAATCACCTTACTGTCTTGCTTGCCGTAGTGAAAATTCACTGCGTCATAGTCAATCATACCGCGAGTAACAGATAACGTAGGCGCGTTTGGCGTATCTTCTATCTCAATAGGACGTGACAGGGTCTTCATGCCATCATTCACCATGCCGATGTTTTCAAACAAGGCGCTCACTTCCCACATAATCCATTGCGCCATGCCATTTAAGCGAAGTGCCAAACTGACCGCGATAGCAATCGCACCAACGCTAATAATACTGTCCGTCCACAACCAAATGGACAACGCCGCGATTGAAAACGTCAACACATAGTTACAGGTTTGCACGCCCACACTTAACATTGTGACTAAGCGCATTTGCCTATAAACCGTCTGTAAAAAACCATCCATTCCATCTTTCGCGTATTCCGCTTCACGCTGGTGATGTGAAAAAAGCTTTACCGTCGAAATATTGCTGTAGCTATCAACCACACGTCCCGTCATGGTGGAGCGGGCATCGGCTTGATCTGCGGATATGGCTTTGAGTTTTGGAACAAAATAGAGTTGCAGTAATATATAACAAGCCAACCAAACCAACATTGGAATCATCAGTCGATAATCCGCATTAGCAATCAACACAATCATAGAAATAAAATACACGCCGATATAGACCAAAACATCGAGCAGCTTCATCACGGTTTCACGCACCGCCAAGGAGGTTTGCATCACTTTTGTGGAAATACGTCCGGCAAATTCATCCTGAAAAAAAGACATACTCTGACGCAAAATATAATGATGCGATAACCATCTAATGCGCATCGGATAATTGCCCAGTAAAGTTTGATGAATAATAGCGGAGTGCACAAAAGTCACTAATGGCATAGCCACCAGAATCATCAAAGACATCCACAAAAGATGCGAACCTTCTTCTGCAAAAAAGGTCTTTGGGTCCTTATTAATTAACCAATCAACCAATTGTCCCATAAAGCTGAATAAGGTGACTTCTAGAATAGCGATAGTCGCCGTAAGAACGGACATCAGTAACAGTGGTAGCTCTACGCCTTTTGAATAATAACGACAGAATGCGAGCAGTGTTTTAGGGGATTGTATCGCCTCTATATCCGGATAAGCCGATACCCATTTTTCAAAAAAACGTAACATAGTATTCCTTATTGAACCCTAAAATTGACACTGCACAGAAAATAAAACACAACGAGAAAATAAAGTGAGTGATCTGAAAAAAACAGATCCATTGTGATTAACGAAAAGAGGCAAAATTGAACCACGTTACCTAATTGAACACCAGAAAAGATCCACTCTTCAAAATACCTAGCCATAAGCTTTACTTAGTGTTTGCACAATTAAAACCGCGGATAATAACCAAACCGATTATAATTACCCGTATATCAATATGCGTCATAATTTATTACAAACAATCCGATTAATCCTTCAATTAAGCCATTGTATGAAACTTACTTTTCCCATTGTTTTAGTTCTCGGTCTTTTGTCTGGGCTGACACCGCTGGCAATTGATGCGTACCTGCCGAGTATTCCAACCATAGCAAAAAGCCTAGACACGGATATTAGCCTGATACAAATGACACTGAGTGTGTATTTACTGGTGTTTGCCTTTTTACAGATTTTATTTGGTCCAATATCAGATGCTATCGGACGCCGTAAAGTCGTTGTCGGAGGTCTTGGCATTTTTGCCATCGGTAGCTTCCTTTGTGCGATTGCACAAAGCTATGAAATGCTACTGGTTGGCCGAGCGGTTCAAGCTTTCGGCGGTGCCGCCGTGGCCGTTAGTGTCCCTGCTCTCGTCAAAGACGGTATGTCGATTAATCAATTTTCCAAAACGATGTCGATGATCATGCTCGTCATGGCGCTGGCGCCATTAGCCGCGCCTATTTTAGGCGGGGCCATCTTAACCATTTGGAGTTGGCATTATATTTTCGTTTTTTTGGGAATATTAGCCATTATCGCCATGGTGCTATTCTTGCGGACTATTCCTGAAACATTGCCTCACGAAAAGCGCACGCCCTTCTCTTTTTTAAATGCCGCGCGTAATTACGGCAAATTGATCAAAAACGCATCGGTCATGGGCTATGTCGCCTCCTCTGCCTTTTATTTCGCGGGGATGATGAGTTTTATTACGGGGTCATCTTTTGTCTATATTGAAATCTATGATGTTGATCCTGCTAACTTTGGCTTTTTAGTGGGCATAAATGTCATCATGATGATGCTGGCCGCTACTATTAATGGACGCTATGTAGAAAAATTAGGGACTGAAGTACTGTTAAAGTACGCCATTTACATTCCCTTGATCGCCTCAGCACTGATGATTTTACTGACCTTTTTTGAGCATCCTCCACTCCCTTTTATCATTATTACGAGTATGTTATTTATTGGCCCAATGGGAATACTGGGCAGTGGTTTCATGGCTGGCGCACTGAATAGCGCAGGCAACCACAATGGCAGTGTTACGGCATTAGCGGGCACGTCCCGATTTGCCATGGGTGCGGTAGGAGGCACTGTCGTCAGTATCCTCCATAACGGTACATTCGTCCCGATGCTAGGCACCATTGCGACCTGCGGTATAATTTCCTTTATTATCGTCAAGGTCACAGTACGTTACGCTAGACCACCTTTAGAAGACTAATTTTACCCATAATCTACAGTACGGAGTTCCTATGCTAAGCACTCAAACGTTGATTGAGAAAATCAAAAACACACCAGAACAAGTCCAATTTAAAGAAGTCATTGATGTTATTGAGCGTGAGTATGATTTCACCTCAGTGGCTTTTACCAATGGTAAACAACACAATGCCATTAATGAAAATAACGGTTCTTGCAAAATATTCTCTTTTGCTACGATCCACCAATTAACAGAAGCAGAAACCTTGCATTTATTTGGTGATTTTTATCGTATTGATGTTTTTGAAAATCCAGCGGCGAGTGATCATCAAAATATTCGCCAATTCATTAAAAATGGCTGGGCGGGCATTACTTTTACGACTACTGCGTTAGTCAATAAAAATTGATTAAGAGGGACGCTACGACTTAGAAAATTTGACGTGCAACCCAACATTGCCATGGAAAAGTCATTTACTAAACACATCTAAACAGTTGAACTTCTCACTTAGAAAGTGCGATAGTGCCAAATACAATAAGCATGAGGTGGTTATGGAATTAGTGGCATTTGATCTAGATGGTACCCTACTTAATCGGCATCAGCGGCTGTCGGATTACACACTCGAAACTCTCGATCGCTTAAAATCTGCAGGGGTTTTCTATACTGTCGCCACAGGCCGCACCCATGTTGCCGCGATGGCTTGTATTAAAGAGCATCAATTTCCAAATTGGCAAATTTTCAAAAACGGTGTCGAATGGTGGGATCCTCAACAAAACCAATACCGCCATAGAAACCTCCTGTCTCAGAGTCACATTTTTGATTTACTCTCTTCCTTTGAAGAAAATGACGTCACGCCATTTATATTTTGCCTAGAAGATGATGGATCACATCGAGTCTATCATTCGCCACTACAAGGCCATCTAAGCGATCACATCGCCAACGAGCTAGGCAATCATAAAAACATGAGCCTTCATCCCTTGTCCGAGCTCACTCATAACGCAAGAATCACCAATATAAGCGCGATGGGGCAACCAGAATTCATCGACAACATCATCAAAGACAGCCAAGAACACAGTCATTTAACCGCCTATTCGGGCGGTGGTATTTACCATCCAGACGCCTACTGGTTAGATATTCATCACAGTAATGTGTGTAAAGGTTCAGCTTTGATGGAACTAAAAGCAGAAATTGGTGCCGAAAGGTTAATCGTGTTTGGTGATGGCGACAACGATCTGTCTATGTTTTCAGCGTCAGATGAAGCTTTTGCAACAGACAATGCTTCGATTCACGTGAAAGAGGCAGCAACGAATGTCATCGGTCATCATGACGAAGATGGTGTGGCAAGGTACTTAAGAAAAAGGTATAACTTGTGACATTAAAGAGAAGGGGTTGATTTTTATTTATCCTCCTCCATTAACTAAAAGACAACATAATGACCTTTACGCAATGATCATAATGTTCCATGATTGTTATAAGAATAATTAGTTTGGAGAAATGCCATGTTTGAATTTTTACTCTTCATTGCCGCCTGTGCCGCAATTGCTTTCTTGGTAGTCAATATCCAGAAACACACAGTGCAGCCAAAAGAAACACTTAAGCCAATCAAAATTGAGCGTGAAGAAAAAATGCGTCGCCCAGCGCCTCGTCAAAAGCGCCATTACTAAATTTTTCTGATTGACCCATTTTTGCCAGATTGACTCATTACTCAATCTGGTAGTTTTGTATTAATACCATATTCTTTTAGCTTATTCGCTATCGCGCTGTGACTCATACCAACCGCTTTTGCCAAACGCCTAGTACTCGGAAAATTTGGGTACAAGGTTCTTAATAGGTTCGCCTCCCATTGTTTTAGTGTTATCTCCAATGAGTCATTGATTAATGCCAAATTTGCCATAGAGGAAGACTCAGGCAACACCAAATCATCAGCTGTCCAGGTCTTGCCCTTCAAAGTCAGCAACGTCTGTAGACAGTTATTTTGTAGTTCTTTTAAATTTCCCGGCCAAGAATACAGGGCCAACTTAGTCAGTGCACTTTTCGATATGGTTGGTATCGGCAATCGATAACGTTCAGATTGCTCCAAAATTACTTGTTGAACCAATCCATCGATATCCTCTCTACGCTCCCTCAGGGAAGGTATAGCAAGATGCAAAGTGGCCAAAGCAAAATACAGGCTCTTATTCAATGTCACACCATCCGACAGCTGTTGCCGACTTAAGGAAGACAAACTGATTAAACGCACACTGGCGTCAAAACTGCTGACAACACTCGGTTGTCGAGTAAGCCAATTGGCCAAATCCACCTGTACCTGTTCATTTAAATACTCAATATCGGTTATTACAAACCATCCAGATAAAGCATCTAGTTCAACAATAGCATCGCATGTCATGTCTCTTGCGTGACGAATAATTAGCTGAGCTTCTGGGTCCACTTGCTGTTTATGCCAATACTGAAATAGGGCTTCGATGAAATCTCGCTTCCCTGTCCCCACTTCTCCGTGTACGAGCAACGGCATCGCCATTCCCACAAAGGCTTTCGCCTCGGCTAAAGCACGTTTCATCGACTCACTTTTTATGACAGCGGATTGGAAATAGATTTCTAAATGGCATTCAGCATTAGGTGCCTGTTTCAAACTCGCTGTTTGACGATCTAAGCGTAATTCAGATTTTAAATAAATGACCGTTCCGGCTGGGTTTTCTATCCCATCATCATCGGATACAAAGAAGGGTTTCGTCTCAAGCAGTAACGTTTTGTTTCGAATTCGAATCCGTTTACTCATCCCCACTTTTGGATTCGCCCACGTTTCTTTTGAAAAACTGATCCCTTTTATGAATTGCTGCAATGGCTTATGCAATAGGTCTGCAATCGAAACGTTCAAATCCTCAGCCGCTAGTTCAGTGACCATAGTGATTTC
>CAXBGJ010000133.1:0-9257 GCA_963975045.1 uncultured Marinomonas sp.
CTATTTATGCCTTCAAACCCCGTTTTATTGACGCTTCAAGAGCATGTACATTTTCTCTTGAATGAAGTCGAAACACACTGCCACATCGTTGAGCTTTTTTTCACATCAAGTTCTATCGGATTGTTGTCCAATATTCGTGGTCGACGCGGCTATGTTCAAGCGCTGCGTGAGAAAGCAGACATTGAAACCGCTCGCTTATTAGAGCGCCGTAAAGTCAATACAACCTTTCACGCCCAAGTGAGCGGCATGCATTCGTTAGTGATCGCGCTTGAGATGTTGACCAAGCATTGCTTTGATTGTGTGCGCGAAGGGACGTTAAGCGCGCCCTATGAACACCCTGTAGGCCAGGACTGTTGTAAATTGACTAAGCGTATACGACGCGCTTTGCGCCTTGTTAAAGTCGGTGTGGCGGATAACCGACGTCGCACGGGCATCAAATTGGGCCGACGCACGCATAAGCTGCTCGCTAGTTATAACGAGCTGCAAGCTCAGACATTACAAGCGAAATTAACGTTGAGCGATGAGCAGTTACAAGCGGCAATTTTAAGCAATGTCGGTTTGAAACGATTGATTGAACAATTGAGTGTGGTCGCGGAAGCCTTGATTAAAGCGGATCTTGGTCAAGTTGCGACCTTGCAGAATTACCCTCATTTATTAGACAGTGCGTCTAACCTTAACTACAACTTGAAAGATCTAAAAGTTAGACGCTTAGCATTAACTCGGTCTGGCAGCGCGATTGCGGCGATCTCTCATAAAAGTCAGTCTGGAAAAAATGTGCTCGCGGTCTACAAGGAGGGAGATCGCATCAAAATTGACGAGGAAGTGGCGGGTGTGAATCATTGGCGCACTATCGACCCTCGGCTTGCGCCCAGCGTTCTTTCTCAAACAGGGAAGCTGAATAATGGCGAAGAGAATGAGCAATCGTCTTTGTTGATCGAGCATATTCCGGGCAAAACATTAGAGAAACTGTTGCTTGATGGGGATAAAGACGGCGCTCAGGCCGCGCTTAAAATTTTGTTTAAAACACTCAATCAGACGTGGAAAACCACACTAACACCAGAATCTTGCGCGGCAAAGTTTATGCTTCAGCTACAAAAACGCATTGGCGACAGTCGCAGGGTTCACCCTGAATTTTTTAAAGACGAAGAACGGATTTGTGGTTATGTGAGTGTCAGTTTTGATGAATTGGTGGAAAGGGTTGCCGTACAAGAAACGCAATGGCGCGCGCCCTTTTCAGTGCTGACTCATGGTGACTTTAACGTTGATAACCTGATCTATGACGATGTTGAGCAACGTATTTATTTTATTGATCTGCATCGGGCGTCTTACTTTGATTATGTGCAAGATTTGTCGGTCTTAATGGTGTCTATCTATCGTTTACAGGTACTCAGCGGCGTTACTCGAAAGCAGATGATGGACAGTGCCAAAGCGGTTTATCAGTTTGGGCGACGCTTCGCTAATCGACAACAAGATGAGACATTTGAAGTGCGGCTGGCTGCAGGTTTAGCGCGTTCGTTTGCCACCTCCACGCGTTTTATTTTTGATAAAAAACTGGCGTCTCGTATGCATTTACGCGCTCGATATTTGCTGGAACGTTTAGCGAAACTGACGCCGGAACAAGCTCAGACATTTACCTTACCATTGAGAGAACTTTATGTTGAATAAGCCAAAAATCGGGGTCATTGGTATCCCTGGGAAATGGTCTACGGAAGTATTGGCCGATCGATTAGAAGAACGCACAGGCTTTCGTGCGGTGATCGACATGAATCAGGTCGAATTGCGTTTAGACACTCAGCAATTAATGTATCAAGACCTCGACTTAATGACACTGGATGGTTTGATTATCAAAAAGATCAGTGAAGTCTATTCGCCTGCCACAGAAGATCGCATCCACATGCTGTCTTATGCGGAACGTGCTGGCGTGAAAATGTTCAGCCCAACGCAGAGTGTTGGTAACTTGGTGAATCGATTGAGCGGCACATTGGCGTTGCAGCAAGGCCATATTCCGATGCCAAAAACACGCGTCACCGAAAGCGCAGAGCAAGCGTTTACGACGGTGCGAGAATTTGGCTCAGCGATTTTGAAACCGCTGTATTCCACCAAAGCACGCGGCATGATTATGCTGACCGAAGACGACAGCGACGAATTTGTTCGCAACGCATTGGAAGCGTATCGCCAGAGTCAGACTATTTATTACATTCAGCAAACCGTAAAACTGGATGGTCGCGATCTGGGCATGGTGTTTGTTGGTGGTGAATACCTTTGCACTTATGCTCGTGTTGGCAACAAAGACTCTTGGAATACCACGATTAACAGTGGTGGAAAATATGAATTATTTGAGCCAGATGCGGCATTGATTGAACTGGGTCGTCAAGCGCAATCTTGTTATGACTTGAGCTTCACTACCGTCGATATCGCCTTGACGGACCAAGGCCCAGTCGTGTTTGAAGTGTCGGCATTCGGTGGTTTTAAAGGCGCGTTAGAAGGTTGTAATATCGACGCGGCCAGTGTGTACGCCGACTATATTTTGAAGGAGGTCACCAAGCCATGATTAAAACATTATTGAACCTATCCCATGTGGATGAAGGACTCGCTCATTGCGTTCATGATATCCGACTGACATTTGCTGAGTTGTCTATCACAGTGTATTCCAATGAAGCCATGCTACTCGCTGGCTTGGCTGATTATTATCGTAGTTATTTAAAAACAAATACCAGCGCGACTTCATCATTGAACCTGTATGTCATAGAGCAAAGCGCAGTGGGTGATGAACTGGATTGGTTAGAAGTGCCTAGAGAAGCGGGTAAACAAGGCCGAAAAGAAGGTTTTCTTGATGTAGCGGACGGCCGTTGGATTAAAAAATTCAAAACGGGCATGGCCTTTTTACAACGGACGGAAAAAGCCATTGCAGTGGGTCCTTGCGCGGCCAATTTAGCGCAAATTATTAACTTTATTAATAACCAATTCCTTAACCATTACTTGCGTCAAGGCTTTACCTTAGGTCATGCGTCTGGGTTCAGTGTGAAGGGCGACATAACGGCCATTGCCGCGGGTTCTGGTGGTGGTAAATCCACCCTGATGCTGCGTTGTCTCGAAAATACAGAGCGTGACTTTCTCACCAATGATCGTATTTTGCTGAAAAAAACCACACATGGAACGTCTGCGATTGGCTTGGCAAAACTGCCTCGGGTGAACCCTGGTACCTTGCTGCATTCCGACCGTTTGCGTCACATTTTGCCAGAATCTCGGCAAGACATGTTATGCCAAATGCCTCGAAGTGAACTATGGTCATTAGAGGAGAAGTACGATGTACAGATCGAAGACAATTATGGTGAAAACCGTGTGCAGTTAGCGGGTAATCTGGCTCGTCTGATTATGCTCGATTGGTCATTGGACAGCTCGGAACCGACACAAATAGAACGAGTCAATTTATTGCAACAAGCCGACGTGATAGAAGGACTGCGCAAACGCCCAGGGCCTTTTTATCAAGATAAAGACGGTGCTTTTACGGATCTCAATGCCATTGATTCTGTGGCGCACTATGTCAGCGAGCTCGAGAATGTGGACGTTTATCGTTTAACGGGAAAAATCGATTTTGACCGTGCTTATGATTTGATTGCTACCTTGGGTCAACCATGATCGCTCGCATCGCGCTGATTCGCCACGGTGCTTACGAACAGTTGAAAGATGTGCCGAGCGCATTGCAGCCTTTTCCTTTGACCGAGGAAGGTAAGCAAGAGGTGCGACAACAAGCCCGCGCGTTTGGTGTGTGGTTAACGCGCAATGGTCTGCGACTTGATCCACAAGTGGACTCGTCGACCTTATTGCGAGCGTGGCAGACGGCGATGATTTACGCCGAAGAGTTACGTGAATATTTTGATAATGAACCACAAGTGGTGTCGTTTCCTACTTTGTGTGAGCGCAGTGTTGGCGCCGTTGCCAACTTGTCTGTAGAAGAAATCGAAAGGGTGTTAGCGCTGGATCCGCGTTTCTCTACACCGCCAGAAAATTGGAAATCAGACAGCGACTATTGTTTGCCTTTCGATGGTGCCGAGTCATTGCTACAAGCAGGCCAAAGAGTAGCGGATCATATTCAAGCATGGCGGTCTCAGCACTCCATATTTGAAGGTAAGCATGAAGGCGATGGTCTGGTTAAGTTGTTGGTGGGGCATGGGGCATCGATACGTCATGGGGCGTTTCATTTAAGTGTCATACAATTTTGCGATATTAAACGGCTAAGTATGTTTTATGGCCATCCCATCGTGTTGGAGTTTTCTAACGATCAGCCAATAAAAAAAGGGTTCGGAGAGTGGAAGCAGCGTCAAATCCATGATGTACCTGATTAAGTATTCCGAATGTAAAAAGTGATTTGTCATCTAATTTGAAAGGTAAGCCAAGTATGCAGAGCCCTATTCCCGCTATCATAGATCGTCCTAATCACACGGAGATTATTGCTCGTTTACCGAGTGAATGGACGTCGTGGCCTCGGGATGATAGCTCGGTAAACAGTCATGTTTTGGCCACCAATAAAACGCCATCGCGCTTTAAAAAGAACAAAATACGCTGGCCAAAGCGTTCCGTGGTATTTATTTCCGATCCGCATGCAGATGCGTTCGCTTTTGAAGCGTCTTTGATTGCCGCAGGTGTCGCAGAGCGTAAAAAGAAAGCCGGATTAGGCCACCTTACCTTGACGAAAAAAGGTCGTCAGGCGGAAATTATTGTTGGTGGCGATTGCTTGGATAAAGGGCCGAGTAACCTTGAATTACTGCGCAGCGTGAAGCAGCTCTATAAGCTTAAAGCACGGGTGACGCTACTGGCTGGCAATCACGATTTGCGTTTGTTAATGGGGTTATTGGCGTTGGCGCGTAAAAAAGACGTGGGCAATCAGCACTTTTTTGTGCGAATGGGAAAGAAAGTGGTGCCGCTGTTTCGTGAAGTGTTTGACGAATATTTAGCAGACACAAAATGGGATAAAAAAATCCCCGATGAGGACGCCTGCCGTAAACTGCTTTTCCCTGGTGACGATTGGTTTAAAGAATTCCCATTTCATGCCGCCGGTTTTTTGACGTCAGAAGGTATCGATCGTGAAGTGCGAAAAATGGAAACGAAGAATCACAGTTTCGAAAAACATTGCCTGTCTGCTGGCTTAAGTTTGCGGCAGGTGTATGCGACATCGTTAAAATGTCAGCAGTTGTTTCTGTATAAAAAAGGCGAATTCAACTGGTTTTTCCGCAAGATGGAATTGGTCGCTAAGCGTGGGTCGTTTCTATTTCTTCACGCTGGATTGGACGATAGCATGGGGCAAATGTTACTCAAGAGTGGCACAAGCTACGCGAACAAAGCGTTTCATCGTAATTTGAAACGACGTGATTTATTCAGTTTTTACTACAGTTCTATCGCCAATACGTTTCGTACTAAGTATCGGGATGCCGACCTTCCTTTGACAGCACGTGGCGTGGAAGCTATTCACAAAGCGGGCATTCATGTGGTGGTACAAGGTCATATCAATCGTCAACAAGGTCAGCGCATTACCATTAAAAAGGGATTGGTTCATGTGGAGGCAGACATCACGCTGGATTCCCATTCTCGAAAAGTAGAAGGACTGAAACACTACGGTATCGGCGCGACATTAATAGACAAGGACGCAGGCATTGTTGGCCTGAGTTGCGATTATCCAACGGCCAAAGTAATGACGGCCCAAGAATTACAAGGAATCTACGAATAAGCATTATGAAATCGAAAACAGAATTTAAATACGAAGCCTTGCTTGATCCAGACGATATTCAAGATGTACTAAAAGCGCTTTCTAAGGGACTTTGCAAAGGAAAGCTGGAGTTTAGCGACGAAAAAGAAGGCACATTACAGCTTGATCCAAAAGGGTTGTTGCGGCTAAAGGTAACCGCGTCGGATGACGAAGACAGCCAGCAGTTTGAAGTCAAAGTTCGCTGGGAGAAACGCCCAAAACGACTGAATAAAACGGCGCCAACGATCTCGTCTTGAGCCTTGTTTGATTTTTCAGAAAAAAACACAAAAAAATCCGCCTATTTGTTGATTAAAACAGCAAGGCGGCGAAGTTGGGAGATATTCGTTTAGAGCGTTAAATGCCTGTCATCTTGTTGAGTGATTTTTTGAGTCCACTCGCAGACACCAGCAAAGGGTTGCCTTTGAGTAGCCCTTCCCCTTCTAAAAAGTCGTTGGTTACGCCACCGGCTTCGTCCACCATGATGAGACCGGCTAGGCAGTCCCAAGAGTTGATGTGGGGCTCGTAGTAACCAATCAGGCGACCTGCCGCCACATAGGCCAGCATGAGCGCACCAGAGCCATTACGGATGAACATACCGCCTTCACTTAATAGCTTTTCGATAAAGTTAACGCAAAGAGAGGATGGGATTCTATGAGACGTTCCCACTCCCATCACACCTTCTTGTACGGAATTCACTTTGAGGGTTTCGACTTTTTTGTCGTTCACAAAACAGCCTTTACCCGCGATAGCACTAAAAAGTTCGTTGCTGTTTGGATCAAATATCAGACCGCATGCGATTTTGTCGTTCACCATCAGGGCAATCGAAATACACCAAGAATGCATGCCGTTGAGAAAACACGCTGTGCCATCGATTGGGTCAATCACCCACAAAAACTCGTTGTCACCCTTGGTGGTGCCTTGTTCTTCGCCGAGGAAGCCATCTTGCGCAAAGTGTTTTTGTAAGCCTTCAATGATGGCGGTTTCTACATTACGGTCGGCAATACTGACCACGTCTTGGGGCTCCATCTTGGTTTCAACCACGAGTTTGTCTCGATTTCGAAAATAATCTAGAGCCTGAGCGCCGGCGACCTTTATCACTTTTTCGGCTTGTTCGAATCGGTCAAGAACCGCTTGATCTACTAAGTTATGAGCTAAAAACATGAGTTGTACTCCACTCTAAGCTGTCTTAACTAACGCAAGACCGCGATTTGAAAACGCAATAGACACATCGGAACCGACGGGAATTGCTTGCTCAACACGATAGTCAACGACGAATAAGCTACCCACTTCTGAATCGACATCGTATTGCATTTGGTTGCCTAAATAGGTTGCTCGTCTGACGTTGCCAGTGAGGCCTGTAGATTGATGGTCAAGTTTGGATAATCGGACAGAACTTGGGTGCACCGCCAACTGTACGCGTCCCTTGCTGAAGCCACGTTGTGGCAAGGAACAGCGCAGCGCACCAACGGCCACTTCCGCGGTTTGGCCGTCGGTGGCGATGATGTCGGCGTTGATTAAATTAGCGTCGCCAATAAAGTCGGCAATAAAGCTGGAAGCGGGCGCCTCATAAAGTTCACGAGGGCTGCCTTCTTGAGCAATTACCGAGCGGTTCATCACAATAATACGATCAGATACGGCAAGCGCTTCTTCTTGATCATGGGTGACGTACACCGCGGTCAAACCGATTTTTTGCTGAAGTTCGCGAATCTCCTCACGAACATGGCGACGTAATTTGGCGTCTAGGTTCGATAAGGGTTCATCAAGCAGCAGCACTTCGGGTTCGAGAACCAACGCGCGAGCCACGGCGACACGTTGTTGCTGACCACCAGACAATTCACTGGGAAAACGTTCTCCGTAACCTGCTAAGCCAACCAACTCTAAGCCTTCCTCACTCTTTTCTTTGGCTTCGACTTTGTTCACGCCGCTGGCGCTCAGACCATAGGCGACGTTTTCGGCCACCGTCATGTGAGGAAACAAGGCATAAGATTGAAACACCATGCTGACGTCACGATCGGTCGCGGGCAGATGCGTAACGTCTTTGTTACCAATCATGATGCGCCCAGACGTTGGATGTTCCAGCCCCGCCAGCATTCGTAACGTAGTGGTTTTTCCGCAACCGCTTGGCCCTAGTAAGGTGACAAGATTGCCCGGTTCAATAGTGAAAGATACGTTATCAATGGCGGTTACATTGCCAAAAGTTTTAATGACGTTTTCAAAGCTCACTGAGCCTGATTTGTAATGAAGACTCATGCGTGTTTCTCCTTTAGAGAAGGGCCTGAATTAGAGGATGATGTCGTTGAGTCAGAGACATTGCGTCTTAAACGACGCTCCCCAACAAACACATTGATGCCGATGATCGTGGTCAACATGACTAGAATCAGTACGCTACAGTAGGCAATGGCAATGCCGTACTCGCCGTTTTCGACCAGCCCAATAATGTAAGACGTCGCCATGTTGTGATCGGCACTGACCAGGAAAATCACCGCACTGACTGAGGTAATGGCTCGTACGAAGCTATACACCAACGCCGCGATAATCGCAGGACGTAATAACGGAAGTATGATGCGTCGGAACGTCATTAAACTGTTTGCGCCCAAGGTCAATGAGGCTTCGTCTAAACTCTTGTCTAATTGACTCATCGCCGCAATGCCACCGCGTACACCAACCGGCATATTACGGAAGACAAAACAGATAATCAGAATCACTCCCGTGCCAGTGAGTTCCAACGGTGGAACGTTAAAAGCAAGGATATAGCTGATACCGATAACCGTGCCTGGAATCGCAAAACTCAGCATGGTGCCAAACTCAAAAGCGCTTTTCCATTTGAACTGCTGACGTACCAATAGGTAAGCGGTGAGCAAGCCAACGATGGCGGTGAATGGTGCGGCGATGGCTGAAATACTCAGTGTCGTCCACAGAGAATCCCACGCGGCGCCTTCCCAAATGACACCAAACTCGCTCCAGCCAATAGAGAATGCATCCTGATAGTGCTGAAAGGTAAAGCTGTTGTCGTAGCCCCAGTTCTGCACAAAACCACCAAACATGATCATGCCGTAAATAACGATGGTTAACGCTGCCCAAGGCAAAGCCGTCATATAGCAAGCTAGCTTCATTCCATGGTTTAAGCCCATATACGTGCCGGAATCCGCTTTACCCGTTACGGTAGTATACGATTTCTTACCGATCCAATGACGCTGTAGAAAAAAGGCACTCAAGGTGAAAAATAGCAAAATGATGGCCAATACTGCCGCATAACCTTGGTCGTTTTGTGCCCCCACAATGGCGAAGAATATTTCCGTAGAAAGGACGTCAAAATCACCGCCAAGCACCATTGGGTTACCGAAATCGGCCAAGCTTTCAATGAAGGCCAGTAAAAAAGCGTTGGCTAAGCCTGGACGCATAAGCGGCAGAGAGACGTTAACAAAAGTATGCCAGCGGTCTGCTCGCAAGGTTTGAGATGCTTCTTCCATAGAAGGGCTGACGCCTTCGACAACGCCAATCAACACCAAAAAGG
>CAXBGJ010000134.1:0-9214 GCA_963975045.1 uncultured Marinomonas sp.
CCAGATTGCAAAACAATCCAGAAAGTCGCTGAGTTCCTTAAACTCGACGTCACCAGCACGGTCAAAACCATGCTAGTAAAAGCAATCGACGACAATAAGCAACCTACTATTGTCGCGCTTGTGCTTCGTGGTGATCACAATATCAACGAAATCAAAGTTGAAAAATTATCAGGTCTTGTTGTTCCTTTCGAATTTGCAGACGAAAGCGACATTGTAACAAAAACTGGCTGCGCGCCTGGCTCCATCGGCCCGAAAGACCTTAAAGAGAAAGGCATTCGTGTGATTGCTGATCGCTCTGCCGCTGTCATGTCTGATTTTTGCGCCGGCGCAAACAAAGACGACTATCATTTCACAGGCTTGAACTGGGAGCGTGATTGCGCTGACTTTGAAATTGCTGACATACGCAACGTCGTTGAAGGCGACCCTTCACCTGACGGACAAGGCACTATTGTTATTAAACGCGGCATCGAAGTGGGACACATTTTCCAACTAGGCCAACAGTACGCAGAAGCTTTAAAAGCCACGGTATTAGATGAGAACGGTAAAGCGCAAGTCATGCACATGGGTTGTTATGGCATTGGCGTGTCTCGTATCGTTGCCGCGGCGATTGAACAAAATTACGATGACAAAGGTATTTTGTGGCCAGAAAGCATCGCACCGTTTGATATCGCTATTATCGCGATGAATTACGACAAATCAGAAGCTGTCCGTACAGAGTGTGATCGTTTATACACTGAGCTAAAAGCAAAAGGCTTGGATGTATTGCTTGATGACCGCAAAGAACGCCCTGGTGTTAAGTTTGCTGACTGTGAACTTCTTGGTATTCCGCATCGTTTGGTTGTGGGTGATAAAGGCTTAGAAAAAGGCACATTAGAATACAAACACCGTAAAGCCGGTGAGAACGAAGATATCGTCATTGCAGACGCGATCGATTTCATTTTAAGCAAAAAATAACAGCATAAGCACCTGATGGAATAAGCTCAAATTCCGTCAGGTATTTATCGTGTTTTGCCATAAATAGAAAAACAGCTTCTAAATAGGATCCAAACATGACTACTATTTACCACAACCCTCGCTGCTCAAAGTCACGTCAAACCTTACAGCTCCTAGAAGAAAACGACATTCACCCTGACATCAGACTGTATTTACAAGACACACCAAGCATCGAAGAATTGCAAACACTACTCATTCAACTGAGAGCCTCACCGCTTGAACTGATGCGTACCAAAGAAGACATCTATAAAGAACTTGGTCTAAACAAAGAGTCGACCGACGAAGAGCGCTTGCAAGCGATGCACAACAACCCAAAACTAATAGAACGCCCTATCGTCATACACAACAACAAAGCCATCATCGGACGCCCACCAGAAGGCGTTTTGGTATTATTCAAATAACAAGGAAGGCTTTAATGATCACCACGCCATACATATTGGTTTTATTCTACAGTCGACATGGCTCGATTTCTGAAATGGCCAAATATATCGCTCGCGGCATCAATAAAGTAAATGGTATTGAAGCCAAGATACGCCAAGTCCCAGACGTATCAGACACAACAAAAATCGCCTCACCAGCCTTACCTGACGATGGCGCACCTTACTGCACATTAGAGGAGTTAGCAGATTGTTCTGGTCTGGCAATGGGGTCTCCATCCTATTTTGGCAGCATGGCCGCACCGCTCAAGCACTTCATCGATCAAACCTCGACACTATGGCTGACAGGGCAATTAATAGACAAACCGGCATGTGGATTCACCAGTGCAAGCACCATGCACGGCGGACAAGAACAGTGCCTTCATAGCATGATGACGCCGATGCTGCATCACGGCATGGTTTGGGTTGGACTTCCATACAAAAACAAAGAACTGATTAGCACGCTTGCTGGCGGTACACCCTATGGCGCAAGTCATTTAGCAAGCAGTACCAGTGAAAACACCCTAACCAATGATGAAAAAGCGCTGTGCGAAGCGCAAGGAAAACGCATCGCCGAAATGGCCGCAAAGTTAAAAAAGTGATCTTATAGATTCTACATCAAAAAAAAACGCGACATAGACCCCCTCTATATCGCGTTTTTTTTGTTTTTTTAAATTTATTAAATCAGTGCCGAGGAAGCTCAACATCCTTGAACAACAGCTCGACATCTTGTCGATTACCCGCTTCCATTGCTGCCATCACCACGTCTTTTGTTAAATGCGGCGCAAAAGATTCGATGAATTTATACATATAACCACGAATAAACGTATTACTGCGAATGCCTATTTTTGTACAACTGTCAGCAAAGAGGTGCGAGGCATCTAGCGCCACTAAATCCGCATCCTGAGCTTCATCGTGCGCCATCGAAGCCACTATACCCACACCCAGCCCAAGCCGAACATAGGTTTTAATCACATCAGAATCCGCAGCGGTAAAAACAACATTAGGTTGTAAATCGGCGTCTTGAAACGCTTTATCCAATTGAGAACGCCCTGTAAAACCAAACACATACGTCACGATTGGATACTCGGCCAACTTCTCTAATGTTAGCTTATCTACTTTTGCCAATGGGTGATCTTTTGGTACTACAACAGATCGATTCCACGTGTAACACGGCAGCATTACCAAATTACCAAACAGCTCAAGCGCTTCAGTAGCAATGGCAAAGTCAACAATGCCATCGTTCGCCATTTCAGCAATTTGCATCGGCGTTCCTTGATGCATATGCAAACTCACATCAGGATAGCCTTCAATGAACTGATTGATCACTTTAGGCAAAGCATATCGTGCCTGAGTATGTGTGGTGGCAATATCAAGAGAACCTTTACGCTCATCACTAAACTCTTTCGCCACGCGCTTTATATTTTGCGTCTGACTAAGCACCTCTCCCGCTATGGCGATGATTTTTTCACCCGCCGGCGTTACATGAGTCAAATGCTTGCCGCTTCGTGCAAACACCTCCACACCAAGCTCATCTTCTAAAAGTCGAATCTGTTTACTAACGCCCGGCTGGGACGTATACAAACTCTGCGCAGTCGCCGAAACATTTAAGTCATGACGCGCCACTTCCCATATATACCTAAGCTGCTGTAACTTCATCATTTTCCTTATACGAAAAAGAGTTAAAAACATAATAAAATATTACTTTATAGAATAGTAAAAAAGCTCTAGTGTTGCCAGCTTAAATAACTTCGATATGGCTTAGTAATGGATTTTTTTTGGTACATTTGCGCAGGTGCGGCAGTTGGTTTAGCTGTAGGTATTACCGGCGTTGGTGGCGGCTCACTTATGACCCCACTTCTACTCATGTTTGGTTTCCCTCCTTATATAGCCATTGGCACCGACCTAATGTATGCCGGTATAGCCAAAAGCACAGGTGTGGTGATGCACGCCAAACGTGGAAACGTAAATTGGAAAATTGTATTTGCCATGGCCGCTGGCAGTTTGCCGGCCTCATTTATGACGGTCTGGGCCCTGTCTCAATTTGAAAAGCCCGATCACTACCAAGAAATACTGACAGGAACCTTGGGCCTAATGCTCGTTCTCACTGCCGTGGTGATTTTATTCAGAGCAAAACTAACCAAGGCTTTGAATGTTAATATCAGTGAAAAAATGGGCACAAAAATTATTTTCTTTTGTGGCTTTATCTTAGGGATATTAGTAACACTTACGTCGGTTGGCGCCGGCGCCTTAGGTACAGCTATTATGATGATTTTATTTCCTGTCATGAGGGCGAAAAATATTGTCGGCACAGATCTAGCGCATGCAGTGCCATTGACATTAGTTGCCGGTGTCGGCCACTTGTTTTTGGGGAACGTAGACTACGTACTATTGGCCGCTTTACTAATTGGCTCCATTCCGACCATTTATATAGGGACTCGTATTGCCAGCCACGTTCCTAACCATATTTTGCAGCCCATTTTAGCAATAGCGCTGCTCACTTTTGGTATGAAGTACCTTTTCTTCTAAAAAATCAAAAAATGATTGGCTAGCGGTTCATTCAACGATAAAAACACGATATTGTTAGTGACTATAATTAAAAGTAGACAGTAGGAAACCCCGCAATGAGCAACACACGTCTTGAAGACCTAAATATTGCCTCTTTTACCTCTTTGGTAACGCCGAGCCAATTAAAAAAAGAGCTGCCAGTAAGCGAAACTGTTAGCAGCCATGTTGCAGAATCGCGCGACATTATAAAGAACATTATGGATGGCAAAGATCATCGTCTGGCAATTGTCATTGGACCTTGCTCCATCCATGATCCAGAGGCAGCACTAGATTATGCTAAGCGCTTAAAGGTACTTGCAGAAAAACTAGACGACACTCTATACATTATCATGCGCGCCTATTTTGAAAAGCCACGCACCACAGTAGGCTGGAAAGGATTAATTAATGATCCTAATCTTGATGGGACTTTTGACATAGACAAAGGCATTAGAGTGGGACGCAAGTTACTGATTGATCTATCAGAGCTCGGCCTTCCTCTTGCCACCGAAGCGCTAGATCCTATTTCTCCGCAATATATACAAGACCTGATCAGCTGGTCGGCCATTGGTGCTCGCACAACGGAATCGCAGACTCATCGTGAAATGGCATCAGGATTATCTGGTCCTGTTGGCTTTAAAAACGGAACCGATGGTGGCCTAACAGTGGCTATCAATGCGATGCAATCCGTCTCTCACTCACACTCTTTTCTAGGCATCAATGAGAACGGAGAAGTGAGCATTGTGAATACAAAAGGGAATGGCTATGGTCACCTTGTTCTTCGCGGCGGCAACGGCCTACCAAACTATGACGCTGCCAACATTGCCTTAAGTGAAGAAGCGTTAACGTCTGCGAAATTAATGCACAACATCATGGTTGATTGCTCTCATGAGAATTCAAGTAAAAAACCTGAGCGCCAAGTAACGGTTGCAGAAGACTCAACTAAACAGATCCTAGATGGTAACAACTCCATCATGGGCTTGATGATCGAAAGTAATATCGGTTGGGGAAATCAAAAAGTTCCTGCCAACCTAAAAGACCTTGAATACGGCGTATCAATTACTGACGCCTGTATTGACTGGGAAACAACTGAAAAAGCACTAACAGATATGGCAAATACGTTACGTGACGTGCTACCAAAACGTCAGCGTGGATAGCTTCCATCCCACTAAAGACGCTAAGCTCCAATAAAAAAGGGGGAATCGCTTACAAGCGACTCCCCCTTTTTTATACACCAACATAAACTACATAAAAGCGTTTTCTGTTACTGTATGATCAGTGGAATCCTTAACGGCAATAAGACCCGGAACCTTCTCAATCAACGTTTTTTCAACACCTTCTTTCAGGGTTAGATCTACTGCACTACAACCTTGGCAACCCCCGCCAAACTTCAACACCGCCACTTGTCCGTCAATTACTTCTAAAAGACTAACTTCGCCACCGTGAGCTGCAAGGCCAGGATTAATGTCTGAGTAAAGAACATAATTAATTTGATCTTCAATTGGACTATCCGCCGTCACTTTTGGCATTTTAGCATTGGGCGCTTTAATCGTTAATTGACCACCCATTTTCTCTGTTGCGTAGTCGACAAAAGCCTCATCCAAAAAAGCCACTGACATTTTCTCAAGATACACTTTAAGCTTGGGTAAGTTCAAAATCTCATCTGTCTCATTCACTTCGTCTGGACGACAGTAAGCAAGACACGTTTCAGCATAAGGCGTACCTGGCTGCTGAATAAAAATTCGCACGGCAATACCTTCTACGTCTTGCTTTTCAAGCAAAGATGCAAGGTACTCTTGGGCACTATCCGTAATTGTAATGTTCATAATAACCCTTTTCTAAATCTACATAACGATCAATAAGCGCTATATTACAGCAGATAATCAGCAAAGCCAAAGACCTAGTAAAAAAGTAGGGTATTTTTCCTCTTTCTCTTTATTGCCAACTTAAATAACGAGCCCTCCAAATAAGCCTTATTAGAAAAAACCCTAAAGATATAGATAAATATTCATTTTTAGAATAAAGGATCTTTGCTAAGATGGGCTAACTAACACTTATTAACCACGGTTCATTCCACTATGTATCAATACGACGCAATTGACCAACAGCTTGTTGACGAGCGTGTAGCACAATTTCGCGACCAAACACGCCGCTACTTAAATAAAGAACTGAGTGAGCAAGAATTTTTACCATTGCGCCTTCAAAACGGGCTTTATGTACAACGCTATGCGCCAATGCTACGCATTGCGATCCCATACGGAATGCTGTCCAGCACCCAATTACGGAAGCTAGCTGACATCAGCTGTCGCTACGACAGATCATACGGTCACTTTAGCACCCGTCAGAACTTACAATTAAACTGGCCAAAACTTGAAGACGTGCCAGATATTTTAGCAGAGCTCGCGCAAGTAGAAATGCACGCCGTACAAACAAGCGGCAACTGCATCCGTAATACAACAACAGATCAATACGCCGGTGTCATCTCTGATGAGATCGTAGATCCTCGCCCCTACTGTGAGTTGATCCGCCAATGGTCTACATTCCACCCAGAATTTGCTTTTCTCCCGAGAAAATTCAAAATTGCTGTGAACGCAACGGAATCCGCAGACCGTGCCGCAACGCAAGTTCATGACATCGGCCTACATATTAAGAAAAATGATGCAGGTGAGATTGGCTTTAAAGTTATTGTCGGTGGCGGTCTTGGCCGTACCCCCATGGTTGGCGTGACAATCTGTGAATTCATGCCGCGTAAAGACCTACTAACTTATTTAGATGCGATTATTCGTGTTTATAATCAGCAAGGTCGTCGTGATAACAAATACAAGGCTCGCATCAAAATATTGGTAAAAGCACTGGGTATTGAAGAGTTCCGTAGCCGCGTTGATGCTGAATGGGCTCATTTAAAGGGCAAAGAAAGCACCGTCCCAATGAGCGAATTTGATCGTCTCACAAGCTTCTTTTCTGAACCAGCTTACGCAGCTCTGGAAAACAAACCTGCAATCCTATCAAGCAAATTAGCCGACAGCGCTGGCTTTGCTCGCTGGTACGAGCGCAATACATTTGAGCATAAAAAATCGGGCTATCGCATCGTAACGCTGACGCTCAAAAAAGCAGGGCAAGCACCAGGAGATGCAACGTCAGACCAAATGCAAAAAGCGGCTGACCTTTCTGACAAGTTTAGTTTTGGTGAATTGCGCGTAAGCCATGAGCAAAATCTTGTACTTGCCGATGTCCGTCAAGAACAGCTAGTAGAGCTATGGGAAGCAGCCAAAGAAGCAGGCTTTGCCACACCAACGCTTGGCTTACTAACCGATATGATTTGCTGTCCAGGTGGCGATTTTTGCTCATTAGCCAATGCGAAGTCCATTCCCATTGCTGAGCAAATTCAAGAAACATTTAATGACCTCGACTACTTATTTGATCTAGGCAATATTGATCTCAATATTTCCGGCTGCATGAATGCCTGTGGACACCACCATGTTGGTAACATCGGTATTTTAGGCGTAGATAAGAAAGGCGAAGAGTTCTACCAAATTTCCATTGGTGGCGCTTCTGGTCATGACGCAAGCATCGGAAAAATTCTAGGGCCCTCTTTTGCTCAAGAAGAAATTAGCACTGTCATTCAAAAATTAATGAATGTTTACGTTGAAAATCGCTCTGAAGAAGAACGATTTATTGATACTTATCGCCGCGTTGGCATCACACCATTTAAAGAGGCTGCGTATGCCAAAGCTAATTAAGAACGGCGAAATAATTGACAACGCCTTTATCTGGCAGCAAGACCCTGAGGAAAAAGTCACGCCTAATAGTATCATCGCTGCGAAAAAATGGTTATCAGAGAAAGATACCATTAACCATGTCGCAGGTATTTGGCTAGAAGCTGGTGATGGAATCGAATTTCTACAAGAAGTCGACCTAAGTCAATTTGATGTTATCGGAGTTAATTTCCCTGCTTTTACCGACGGCAGAGGCTTTAGTTATGCTCGATTATTAAGAGAAAGACTGAATTATCAAGGCGAAATAAGAGCACTTGGCCATTTTATTCCAGATCAATTGGGCTACCTTTTACGAGTTGGATTTAATAGCTTTCAATTCAATGACGAGGTCGATCTTGAAAAGGCACTTGCTCTACACAAACCTTTTTCAATCGCTTATCAAGGCGATGTTTCAGATCCAAGACCCATATTCTTACGCAGATAAACACAAATTTTACAATTAAACCCCAAGAAAAGGCCATTACGATGGCCTTTTCTATTGCGTATTGGGCCTCTCATGACTATCGTATTAAACAGATAAAGTGATTGATTGTTAAAGGAACTTAACGTGTCTAAAAAACGTATTACAAGCCTAATTATTGGCACACTACTTTCTGCCACTGCGCATTCAGCGACAGTGTACATTTCTGACGTTCAATTTGTTGCCATTCGCGAAGGATTAGATAACAGTACCAGAGCGGTAGAAAGGGGCTTAAAAAGTGGAACACCTCTAGACGTCATCGAGCAAAATGATGGCTATACGAAAGTTCGAACCCCAAGCGGAAATGAAGGCTGGGTTGCTGATTATTTTCTTAGTGAAGACATGGTAACCAGAGACCAATTAGACACATTACGCACACGCCTTAGTAAAAGCACGGAAAGCAGAACAGAAATCGTCGACACGCTCAAAGCCAGTCAACAAAAAATTCAAGAACTAAGTAACACGAATACATCCCTTAACGATGAAAATGAGTCCTTGAAACAACAACTTCAAACAGCGGCAGAGCTGTCAGAAAAAGCACAAGCCATCGTTTCCCAAAATGACGATGTAAGCTACCAAATAGAAAGCCTAAAGCAACAAGCCAGCACTGCCATAGAGCAATCAGAAAAACTACAAGACACGACAGAACAAAAATGGTTCATGTTAGGAGCTGTCACTCTATTTGGAGGACTTCTATTGGGCGCCTTATTACCACTGTTACGCCGTAAGAAAAATAGCACCGGTTCTTGGTCTTAACGAAGGAAATAAATGGAAGCTTCGATAGTACACTCCTTCTTTTTAATATTTGCAGGAGCGGCCGTCGTTGCCTCCATTGCGTTGTACACCAAGCAACCGATGATAATCGCCTATATTGCCCTTGGCGTTCTATTTGGCCCATCTGCTCTATCACTTATTGATGAACCTAAGCTCATGGATGAAATGAGCCATATAGGTATCATTTTCTTGCTTTTTTTACTTGGTTTAGACATGCAACCAAGCCATTTAATTAACATGCTTAAAAAAGC
>CAXBGJ010000135.1:0-9114 GCA_963975045.1 uncultured Marinomonas sp.
TCAACCACATCATCAAGCACTGTTTCAACAATTTCAGAGTCAGCAATAGACGCATCGGACACTAAAAATGTAACACCTGTTTGACGAAGTAATTTGGCTTCTTGATCTGTTGCATCCGCTTTCACCAACACCACAATACCTTGACGCAATAACATTCTTTCTAGTGCATCGGCTTTCACCAAAACATCAGAAGACAATGCAATGACGGCTGGTTTTTGGCCGAGGCGTGCTGCGCGATCTTCCGCACTGACAATTGACTCGCTGTCTAGCTCAGCAACGGCTTCTTCTACCATGCCTGCACCAACGGTGACATTGGTCAATCGATCTATAATGACCAGTGCACCGGTCAGGCGGCTATTTTGATATTCATCAAATGCAACGGGAGCATCAAATTGAATAACGCAGTCGCCAATACCGTTCAACTCAAGGGAGTCAATATCACTCTGTTCAAGTGTATTCACATCAATGCGATGATTAAAGTGATGAACTTTTCCTGGAACTGTTTGAGTGCCAAGCTTGAAATCATATAGCTTACCTGGAACCAATGGTTGGTCTGCCATCCAAACAACGGAAGCTCGAAGTGTGGAGGCAATCAACGGCTCTTGACCAGGGTGTGACAACATATCGCCACGGCTGATATCAATTTCATCTTCTAATGTAATGGTAACGGCTTGCCCCGCTTTAGCTGACTCAAGATTGCCATCATAAGTCACTATCTTGGCAACTTTTGATTTTTTACCAGAAGGCAAAGCGATAATTTCATCACCTGGTTTCACAACACCCGCTGCGATGGTGCCAGAGAAACCACGAAAATCTAAGTTTGGGCGGTTAACGTACTGAACAGGAAGACGGAATGAATCTCGTTTTACATCACGATTAATCTGAACGGTTTCCAAGATCGCCATCAAAGGTAAGCCTGTGTACCAAGACATACTTTCAGAAACGTTAACGACGTTATCGCCACGTAAAGCAGACAAAGGAACGAACTGGATATCTTGTGGTTTACGATCACCAAGCTGATCAGCAAAAGCAAGATAGTCGGTTTGGATTTCGCTGTATTTTTGCTCAGAAAAATCAACCAGATCCATTTTATTTATTGCCACCACCACATGCTTGATACCAAGTAACGCCGCTATGTAGGAATGACGACGCGTTTGTGTTTGCACGCCGTAACGGGCATCAATCAAAATAATAGCCAGGTCACAGGTAGACGCACCGGTTGCCATGTTACGGGTATATTGTTCGTGCCCAGGGGTATCGGCAATAATGAACTTACGTTTTTCAGTGGAGAAATAACGGTAAGCCACATCAATAGTAATGCCCTGCTCTCGCTCGGCTTGAAGGCCATCTACAAGCAGAGCCAAATCAATTTCTTCGCCTTGTGTGCCAGATTTTTTACTGTCACGTTTGACTGCATCTAAATGATCTTCATAGATCAACTTTGAGTCATGTAGTAAACGGCCAATTAGTGTACTTTTACCATCGTCAACATTGCCACAAGTAAGGAGGCGCAGTAGATCTTTTTCTTCGTGTTGCTTCAGATAGCCGAGGATGTCTTGGCTAATCAACTCTGATTGATGAGACATTATTTACTCCAAACTTAGAAATAGCCCTGTTTCTTTTTCTCTTCCATAGATCCTGAAGAATCATGGTCAATCATTCGCCCTTGGCGCTCTGAACTTGTTGTCAGCAGCATTTCTTGAATGATTTCAGGCAATGATGCCGCTTCAGACTCGACGGCTCCTGTTAACGGATAACAACCAAGAGTACGGAAGCGAACCGACTTCATTTCAGGGGCTTCGCCATTTAGTGGCATACGTTCATCATCAACCATGATTAACGTACCATCACGCTCAACAACAGGACGCTTTGCAGAGAAGTAAAGGGGAACAATTGGGATACTTTCTAAGTAAATGTATTGCCAAATATCCAATTCAGTCCAGTTTGATAATGGAAAAACACGAATGCTTTCGCCTTTATTGACTTTACCATTGTAGATATTCCATAGCTCTGGACGCTGATTTTTAGGGTCCCAACGGTGTTGCTTATCACGGAAAGAATATACACGTTCTTTAGCACGAGATTTCTCTTCGTCACGACGCGCACCACCAAATGCAGCATCAAAACCATATTTATCTAATGCTTGTTTTAAGCCCTGAGTTTTCATTACATCAGTATGCTTTGAACTACCATGAGTAAATGGACCAATGCCTTGATCAATCCCTTCTTGGTTTTGATGGACTATCAGTTCTAAACCCAGCTTGGCAACTAACTCGTCACGAAAGCTAATCATCTCTTTAAACTTCCAGCCAGTATCCACATGCATGAGTGGAAAAGGCGGCTTTCCAGGGTAGAAGGCTTTCATGGCAAGATGCAGCATAACCGCTGAGTCTTTACCAATAGAGTAAAGCATTACTGGATTGTCAAATTCGGCAGCGACTTCACGAATGATGTGAATACTTTCCGCTTCTAATTGTTTTAAGTGAGTTAATCTTGCCTCTGTCATAATTCCCCATCTCTGTTGTAAGGCTTCAGCATTTTCACAAACTATAGCATGCCTATAAGTTATAAAAACAATGCCATTTAGATCTTAATTGTATATGCATATTTAAAAGCTTTATAACTAGAGTCTTTATAGAGAAGAGAAGAGAAGAGAAGAGAAGAGAAGCAAAAAAACACCCATTTTTATTAGATACAAAAAAAGGCCGAATCAATCGGCCTTTTTTTAGTGGCAAAATAATTATTGCGAGTTAAATTGCTGCTCTAACATTAGTTGATTTATTTGCTTACGTAAGCGGATGATTTCGCCGTTTACTTGCATTCTAAATTCATCACTAGAATTAATGGCGTCTTGATGTTTTGCCAGTGTTTGTTGAATAGTAGTTACATCAGAAGAGTTGGTGTCTACCGCTTGCTTTTCAAGTGTCGTTATCTTTTTCTGAAGTGCCGATAAATCCTGTGAAATCTGCTCTAGCCTCAAGGTCTGTGCTTCATTTTGGCCTTTTTGAGCCGTTAACAATTTCTCAGACGACTGAAGTTGCTTAGCATGACTTTCTTGCTTAGTAGTAATCACTTTTACCGTTTCATCGATCAATGCAACCGCAGGAACAAGCTTATTATAACCCGCCTCAATCTCATTGAAGGCTTCCGCTTGAATGGCTATGCGTTTAGATTGAGTTGACATGGTATCGCGCATCGAAGAAAGCTTTTTTTCCAACTCATCAATAGAGGTGTTATTACTAGCAATTGACTTTCTGTTTGTATCGTAAGCAACGCCCCAAAGTTTGCGAATCTCGCTTTCGTGATTTTTAAGCGTTTCTTCTAAGGTCACGCCTTGTTCATTAGCAGACACGTCAGCAGCAAGCAATTGATGATCTAAATTTTGAATCTCACTTTTTGCCCCATAAAGTTCATTACGAAGCTGAATGTTTTGTTGCCATAACCAATAACCAGCGCCAGCGGATGCCGACAGTATTAATAAAAGCAAAACATAGATGCCAGCCAAGTTTGTTTTTTTATGGACAACGCTCGGGGCATGAGCAGGTCTTGCTGGTGAAGGGTTTGGTCGACCTTTTGGTGTTGCTGCATTAGGTCTTCTATCGCTGACTTCATCTTGATCCAGAGTCAGGCTTGGGATCTCAACATCATCGTCTCTTCGCATGGAAATCTTATATAGTCGCTATTAACAAAAGTTATGGAAAATCGTTCTAGAACAATCCTAAAGAATATTATCTTACGTTGTTCAGTGCTACTATATAACCACCATTAACTGCTTGATAACAAGCATTTTTCGTTAATTAAAAGCAAGGAGAATTGAAATGTCTTTTGAATTACCCGCTCTTCCTTATGCTAAAGACGCACTAGAGCCTCACATGTCTGTTGAAACGCTTGAATACCATTATGGCAAGCATCACAACACGTATGTTGTTAAATTAAATGGCTTGGTTCCTGGATCTGAATACGAAAATAAAACGCTTGAAGAGATCATCACATCTGCTCCTGCTGGCCCTGTTTTCAATAACGCAGCTCAAATCTGGAACCACACGTTCTTTTGGAATAGCTTAAGCCCTAAAGGCGGCGGCGAACCAACTGGCGCGCTAGCAGATGCCATTAATGCAAAATGGGGCTCTTTTGCAGAATTCCAAACTGCATTTAATGACAAAGCGGTTAACAACTTCGGTTCTAGCTGGACTTGGTTAGTTAAGAACACTGACGGTTCACTAGAGATCGTAAACACAAGTAATGCTGGGACGCCAATGACAAATGGCCAAACTGCTGTCATTACAGTGGATCTTTGGGAACACGCTTACTACATTGATTACCGCAATGTTCGTCCTGATTACCTTAAAGGTTTCTGGGCGCTAGCTAACTGGGAATTCGCGGCAGCAAACTTCGCAGCCTAAATCTATTTTTTATTAAATTAGAAAATAGAGTCAGACCAGTCAAAAAAAACGCGGCTTTTGCCGCGTTTTTTATTTAAAAATTATTTCAATTCACTATTGAGTGTTTAGATCATTCTGCACGAAGAGTTTAGCTTGGATAAATTCGGAATGTGGCATAAGCAACAATTCACTGATTCTTCTTATACGATGATCTTCATGCGCATCAATATTGCCGTCGGCTAATGCCACACGCCATAGACCTTTTAACAGCAATGCTTTCTGCTCTAAGGTGGCAACATCATTAATGACTTTAGTGAATTGATATAGATCATTCGCTTGGTCCACACCGAATCGTGCTTCGGCGTAAAGAACATCTATATCGTCACCTAAATCGCTGATCTCTCGAAGGAATAACTTAACTTCTCCTTCTTCTTTTTCATCTACTTCATGGTCTGCCAACATGACTTCCATAAGCAGTGCCGCTACCGCTTTTTGGTAGGATATTTCTTCGCCCTGCTGCTCTACTGGGATAGTGAATAGACTTTTTAAAGCGTTAAGCATTTTTTCTCCAGAATATACTCACGAAGAGTTTCTATTAAAATATTAGGGAATTGACGGTAATCTAAATACGGACACCATATATACGGGTATGACACATAAGCAAGATGCTTTACACCAACTTCCTGCGCGGATTTTGATGCAGGAAGCTGATCTCGAAACGTATTTCCGACCACAAACAGAACACCTTTGAAGTCATTCAGTTGATCTACCGAGAATGCGATTCCAACTTGATTGAATACATTCACATCACGACACTCTCGCCAAGCCGGATAATTTTGCACAATGAGTTTTGCCATTATAGTCAATATTTTACGCCAGTGATTGCCATTGAGTTCAATCAGCACAGCACTGTCTGGCTTAGCCAAAAAAAAATGATCAACATCATCAGGTAAAATAGGTTTATTTGGCAGGAGGAAAACATATTGAGCGTCACATGCTGAGGCGCCTAGCCATAAATTAATCATTTAAATCTCCATTGCGCCAACAGAAAGAATACCTTGTGAACGATAGGTTATCAGCCGTCCATTCAGTAAAGACTGTGCAAGCAGGCGTAAAATTAATGTCATTACACTTCATTAATTCCCTCTACACTGATGAATTGATAGCGCTACAAATTTGTTTTTGAAAATTACATTAGACAATACTTATTAATTTACATTAGAATAATCTAATATTATTAAAAGGAACCTCATCATGGACACTATCTTTAACCCCCTAGTCGGCGGCCTATTAATAGGTGCAACGGCAACAATCTATCTTCTTACCATCGGAAAAGTGATTGGTATCAGTGGTATTTTGTCACAACTTCTCTTCAATAAAGAGCGATTTTTACCTTTTCTATTTATTGCCGGTCTAATTATTGGCGGCAGCGCCTATGGCATATTGACAGAGCAAACCGTCGCTTTTCCTGAAAACAGAAGCCCTCTACTATTGATTATTTCTGGCTTGCTAGTTGGATATGGCACAAGGCTTGGAGGTGGGTGTACCAGTGGTCATGGTGTCTGTGGTATTTCTCGATTATCTCCGCGTTCTATTACGGCAACTCTCATCTTCATGTTGACTGCCATCATTACTGTTTCTGTCTTACATTAGGAGAATGATTATGTATGCTATTGTCACGCTCGTTTCCGGCTTACTATTTGGATTAGGTTTAGCCTTTTCCGAAATGACAAACCCCGCTGTTGTTATCGGTTTTCTAGATGTTTTTGGTAATTGGAATCCTTCCCTTCTTATTGTAATGGCAAGTGCTATTGCCGTTGGCATGATTGGCTATGTTATAAAAAACAAAAGCTTAAAACCACTGTTGGGCGGAACGTGGCAAGTTCCGAACTTGCGCCATATTGATTCAAAATTGATTGTAGGTTCCTCACTGTTTGGCATAGGTTGGGGGTTAAGTGGCTACTGTCCCGGCCCAGGTCTTACCGCGTTGATTAACAATCCTAGCGAAGGTTTTTATTTTGTATCAGCCTTAATATTAGGCAGTGGATTGCATTATATTCAGACACGAATCGCCAGCAAATAGAGTAAAAACAGGACAGAAAAAAAGAGACTTTTTACAGTCTCTTTTTTTTTGCATTAAACGTTAAAAAACACTTGACGCAACGCCCTCTTGGTTTTAAATTGCGCCCGCGTCATTGCTGAACATAATCCGCACCGCTTCAACTGCTGCGCTAGTCGCTTAAGGCCTTAAGGCCGGATAAGTAACAGCCACAAGTAGGACGGGAGAAGGTAAAGGCGTTTACTTATAATCGGTTTATGTTTGTACCTTTAAGGAGCTCTTAGCTTATGTCTATTGACGTCAATTCTTTCTACACTCCAGAGCGCTTCGCTCGCTTCAAAGCTTTTGCAGAAGACAAAGAAACCCCTTTTGTTGTTATCGATACCGATATCATTGATGAAGCCTATACAGAGCTAACAAAAGGTTTTCCTGTTGCAGATATTTTTTATGCAATCAAAGCCAATCCAGCACCAGAAGTGCTAACGCTCCTTCGTGATCGTGGTTCAAATTTTGATGTAGCGTCACGTTACGAATTGGATAAATTGCTTGCCATTGGCGGTGTTTCTCCTGATCGTGTCAGTTATGGCAACACGATTAAAAAAGCAAAAGATGTTCGTTATTTCTATGAAAAAGGCGTCCGTATGTTCGCTTCTGATTCTGAAGCAGATTTACGCAACATTGCGAAAGCAGCACCAGGTTCACGAGTTTATGTACGCATTTTAACGGAAGGGACGGTTACAGCAGATTGGCCTCTTTCTCGTAAATTCGGTTGCCGTCCTGACATGGCGATGGACTTGCTTGTTTTAGCAAAAGAGCTTGACCTAATTCCTTACGGGATTTCGTTTCACGTGGGTTCACAGCAACGTGATATCGGTGCATGGGATGCGGCAATCGCTAGTGTCAAAGTGATTTTTGAACGCCTTAAAGAAGAAGACAATATTGAGCTTCAAATGATCAATATGGGCGGTGGCTTTCCTGCTAACTATATTGCACGTACGAATGAGCTTTCTACTTACGCTGAAGAAATTACACGGTTTTTAGAAGAAGACTTTGGTGCCGACTTGCCACGCGTCATTCTTGAGCCAGGTCGCTCTTTGATTTCTAATGCCGGCGTTCTGGTCAGTGAAGTCGTGTTAATTTCACGTAAATCTCATACCGCGTTGAACCGTTGGGTTTACACGGATGTTGGTAAGTTTTCTGGCCTAATCGAAACATTAGACGAGTCAATCAAATACCCGATCCATGTCGACAAAGTTGGCGAGTTAGAAGAAGTTATTATTGCTGGTCCAACGTGCGATAGTGCCGACATTATGTATGAAAACTATAAATATGGCTTGCCATTAAACTTGGCCATTGGTGATCGTATGTACTGGTTATCTACTGGTGCTTACACGACAACATACAGTGCAGTAGAGTTTAACGGCTTCCCGCCTTTGGCCTCCTATTACTTGTAATTTCTTAGGGTTATAGATAACAGTCAGAAAGCCTCAGCTGTAATATTCTGAGGCTTTTTTATTGGAATGACTGTCTTACTGAGCAATAATCAATCCTCATATAAAAGAGGAATTTTTCATGTCGTACTCCCTTAGTGAACTTGTGATATACCCCATAAAATCCATTAGAGGTATTTCATTAGCGTCTAGCCAGGTTGACAAAGCAGGTCTTTGGGGTGATCGACGGTATATGTTAGTAAAGTCTGACGGCGAATGCATGACGGCTAGAACACACCCTACATTAATATTGATTGAGGCTGAAAGCGCTGAAAGTACTGAAAGCGCTGAAAGTACTGAAAGCGCTGAAAGTACTGAAAGCGCTATATGGCAACTATCTCACTCCAGTACGTCAAGTAACCTTATTTTGGATCCAACTAGATTCCCAGACAATTATGAAGACGTTGTGGTTTGGGAAAATACGGTAAACGGACAGCGTGTTTTGGAAGAAGCAGATGCTTGGTTTAGCAAAATAGTAGGAGAATCTGTAAAATTAATCTTCTTTGGTGATAATTCAGAGCGCTATACTAGCCGTAGACCAGAGGAGCCTGTTGCCTTTGCCGATGGCTACCCATTCTTGCTAACCACACAAGCCTCTTTACTCGAGCTAAATCGCACCTGCCCTGAGCATATTGAAATGGCACAGTTTCGCCCTAATCTTGTTATTAAGGGAAACAAGCCATTCGAAGAAGACAGTTGGAAACGGATCAAAATTGGTGAGGTAGAATTCGAGAACGTAAAGCCTTGTATTCGCTGTATCTTTACGACATTAAATCCAACGACAGCTGAGCGCCTAGCTAAAGGTGAGCCATTAAAAACCTTAGGTAAATTTCGCCTTCTAGACAATAAAGGCATTACTTTTGGCATTAATATGATTGCGTTAAATACCGGAAAAATACACCTTGATGACAAGGTTGAGGTGCTTGAACATCAAGAACCTGACCGTTATCTTGATAGACGCAAAAAATAACAATTCTTTATGAACACAAAAAAAGGAAGACCAATAGGTCTTCCTTTTTTATAACGGAGCAAAGGCGTTAGCTTAAGATTCTTGCTTAGCCAGATATTCGTCGTATGTTCCGTGGAAATCAACAATGCCATCACTTGTTACTTCAACAATGCGAGTCGCCAAAGAAGAAACAAATTCACGGTCATGGCTGACAAAGATCAAGGTGCCTGGATA
>CAXBGJ010000136.1:0-9078 GCA_963975045.1 uncultured Marinomonas sp.
TTAGTCACGTTTGCTTTGATGTAAGCCGCCGCTTCTTCTTCAGCAGTACCACCGATTTCACCGATCATAACAATCGCTTCAGTCTGTGGATCGTTTTGGAACATTTCCAATACGTCGATGAAGTTAGTGCCTGGGATTGGATCACCACCGATACCAACACAAGTAGATTGACCGAAGCCTGCGTCAGTCGTTTGCTTAACCGCTTCATAAGTCAAAGTACCAGAACGAGATACAATACCGACTTTACCTGGCATATGGATATGACCAGGCATGATGCCGATTTTACATTCGCCAGGAGTGATAACACCTGGGCAGTTAGGGCCGATCAAACGAACACCTAAAGAATCACACGCTACTTTACAGTCAAGCATATCCAAAGTAGGAATGCCTTCAGTAATACAAACGATAAGTTTGATTCCAGAATTTGCTGCTTCAAGAATAGAATCTTTACAGAAAGGCGCTGGTACGTAAATAACAGTCGCTTCAGCGCCCGTTGCTTCAACCGCTTCTTTTACTGTATTGAAAACAGGTAGGCCTAGGTGAGTTTGACCACCTTTACCAGGTGTAACACCACCGACCATTTTTGTTCCGTATGCAATCGCTTGCTCGGAATGGAAAGTACCTTGTCCGCCAGTGAAACCCTGACAGATAACTTTAGTATCTTTATTAATTAAGATAGACATTATTTGCCCTCCGCAGCTTTAACAACTTGAATAGCTGCATCTTTAAGACTTGTAGCCGCGATGATATCAAGATCAGATTTCGCTAGTACTTCACGACCAAGATCAGCATTCGTACCTTCTAAACGCACAACAACAGGCACGGTAACACCGACTTGTTCAACGGCACCGATAATACCTTCAGCGATCATGTCACAACGAACGATGCCACCAAAAATGTTAACCAATACGGCTTTAACATTGCTGTCAGAAAGGATGATTTTGAACGCTTCAGCAACACGTTCTTTTGTCGCGCCGCCGCCTACGTCTAGGAAGTTAGCAGGTTTGCCGCCGTGTAGGTTTACGATGTCCATTGTACCCATTGCTAGGCCGGCACCGTTAACCATGCAGCCAACGTTTCCGTCTAGTGCAACGTAGTTAAGTTCCCACTGTGCTGCATGTGCTTCACGCTCATCTTCTTGAGATGGATCGTGGAACTCTTGCATTTTCTTCTGACGGTAAATTGCGTTGCTGTCGATGCCAATTTTGCCATCTAGGCAATGAAGATCACCTTCGTTAGTAATAACAAGAGGGTTGATTTCTAGCAATGCAAAATCGTAGTCGTGGAACATTTGTGACAGACCAAGAAAGATCTTAGTGAACTGTTTGATTTGCGTTGGGTTAAGACCCAATTTAAATGCCAATTCACGAGCTTGGTAAGGTTGAGCGCCAACCAAAGGATCGATGATCGCTTTGTGGATAAGCTCAGGTGTTTCCTCAGCTACTTTCTCAATCTCAACACCGCCTTCAGTAGACGCCATGAAAACAACACGACGAGTAGAACGGTCTACGACTGCACCAAGGTACAATTCATTGGCAATGTCAGTGCAAGATTCAACAAGAATCTTAGCTACTGGCTGACCATGTTCGTCAGTTTGGTAAGTAACAAGATTTTTACCTAACCAGTGTTTAGTGAATGCTGCAATTTCTTCATAAGAATCAACAAGCTTCACACCACCTGCTTTACCGCGACCGCCAGCGTGAACCTGAGCTTTAACCACCCATTTGTCACCACCAATTTTCTTCGCTGCTTCAACTGCCGCTTCCGGCGTGTCTACTGCGTACCCTGTAGATACTGGCAGACCGTATTCAGCAAAAAGCTGTTTAGCCTGATATTCATGTAAGTTCATTTGATTCTTCCGCTCATCTGAATGATTGACATAAGCTCTGCCCGCTAAGACAGACATTACCGGCTTGTAGACCGGCAAATCCAATTTTTATTAACGTTTTTTACGGTTAGCCATATGGATAGCATGACCATTTACCGCTAACGCCGCTTCATGTACTGCTTCACTTACTGTTGGGTGAGCAAATACAGTCAAAGCGATGTCTTCCGCTGTAGAGCCGAACTCCATAGCAATAACCGCTTGTGCGATCAAATCAGCCGCATGACCACCAATAATATGGCAACCTAAAATGCGATCTGTTTCTTCACAAGCAATCATTTTAACAAAACCATCTGTGTCATTTGCTGCCATAGCACGACCAGATGCTGCAAATGGGAATTTACCCACTTTGTATTTAACGCCTTCTGCTTTAAGTTCTTGTTCATTTTTACCAACCCAAGCAAGTTCTGGGTGAGTATAAATAACAGAAGGAATACAGTCGTAGTTCAATTGCGCTTTATGACCAGCAATAATATCCGCTACCATAACACCTTCTTCAGACGCTTTGTGCGCAAGCATTGGTCCACGTACGATATCACCGATCGCGAAAACACCTGGTACAGAAGTACGGCACTGCTCGTCAACGAAAACAAAACCACGCTCGTCTAATTTGACACCTGAGTCATCAGAGAAACAACCTTCAGTGAAAGGCTTACGACCAACGGCAACAATCAATTTGTCGAATGTTTGTTTTTGCTCTTCGCCTTTCGCATCAAGGTAAGTCACTTCGACTTCTTCACCATTGATTTGGCTGCCAGTAACACGAGCGCCCAAACGAATATCAAGATTTTGCTTTTTAAAGATCTTAGCCGCTTCTTTCGCTAGGTCTTGATCACAGACACTTAGGAAAGAATCCTGCGCTTCCAATACAACCACTTCAGAACCAAGACGAGCCCATACAGAACCCAACTCTAAACCGATAACACCTGCGCCAATTACGCCTAAACGTTTAGGGATAGCACGGAAATCCAATGCACCTTCGTTATCAACGATGATGTCACCTGTGCGTGGAGCTGGTGGGATGTTTACAGGGATTGAACCGGTTGCCAAAATAACATTTTCAGCATCAATTACTGTAACGGTGCCATCATGAGCTGTTAGTTCTACTTTCTTGTTTGCTAGAACCTTACCAAAACCTTCAAAGCTAGTTACGCCGTTTGCTTTGAAAAGGCCAGTAATACCGCTGGTCAATTGGTTAACAATTTTGTCTTTACGATCAACCATTGCATCGACGTCCATAGCAACATCGCTCACGCTGATGCCGTGTACGCCGTAAGATTCTTTCGTATCATGATATTTTTGCGAAGAATCCAACAATGCTTTAGAAGGAATACAACCAACGTTCAAACAAGTACCGCCTAGGCGAGGCTTGTTTTCTTTGTCCAACCATTTTTCAATACATGCCGCTTTCAGACCCAGCTGAGCAGCTCGAATTGCAGCAACATAGCCTCCAGGGCCGCCACCAATTACAACAACATCAAATTTATTAGACATAAGAGGTTCCATTTATTTCAGTCTTACTGAGCAGCGCTTTGTGGGCGCTGCTGCAGAATCAATTCATACTCTAACGTTAGTACGAATGCTTAAATTCAAGTACTTAGTTTTTAAATGCTTAGATCTCAAGCAACAAACGCGCAGGATCTTCTAGCAAGTCTTTAATTGTTACCAAGAACTGTACCGCTTCTTTACCATCGATCATACGGTGATCGTAAGACAAGGCTAAGTACATCATTGGCTGAATAACAACCTGACCATTCACAGCCATTGGACGATCTTGGATTTTGTGCATGCCCAAGATAGCCGTTTGAGGTGGGTTAATAATTGGTGTAGACATCAAAGAACCAAACGTACCACCATTAGTAATGGTGAAAGTACCACCTTGCATATCATCCATGCCCAACTTGCCATCACGACCACGAAGTGCAAAGTCCATGATATTAGATTCAATGTCAGCCAAGCCCATTGCTTCTGTATTACGCAATACTGGAACCATCAAACCGCGGCTTGTTGATACAGCAACACCGATATCTTGGTAGCCATGGTAAACCATGTCATTGCCATCAATTGATGCATTTACAGCAGGGAAACGTTTAAGCGCTTCTGTTGCTGCTTTAACAAAGAAAGACATAAAGCCAAGTTTAGTGCCATTATGAGCCTTAATGAACTCTTCTTTGTATTTCTTACGAAGCTCCATGATTGGACCCATGTTAACTTCGTTATAAGTCGTCAATAAGGCTGCTGTTTGCTGAGCCTCAACAAGACGTTTTGCAATAGTGGCACGCAAACGAGTCATTGGAACACGTTTTTCGATACGACCATCGGCACCTAATGCAGGCACTGTTGCTGCGGCCGCTGGCGCTGCAGATTTAGCCGCTGGCGCTGCTGGAGTCGATGCTTTTGCTTTCACAGCAGCGTCAACATCTTCTTTTGTGATACGACCACCTTTACCAGTGCCCTTAACTTGAGCAGCCGTTAGGCCCGCTTCAGCTAATGCTTTACGAGCAGCAGGACCGGCAATACCGTCTTCATCATTGTCAGCTGCAACAGGTGCCGCCTCGGCAACTGGAGCCGCTGCGCCAGTTGCACCGACTAGGAAGTTAGCCAGTACTTCATCGCTCAAAATAGTTTCGCCTTCGGCTTTAAGAATATCGCCAATCACACCATCAGCAGGAGCAACGACTTCTAAAACGACTTTGTCTGTTTCAATATCAACAATATGATCATCTCGTAAACACGCTTCACCTGGCTGTTTGTACCAAGTAGCAACGGTACCGTCAGCGACAGATTCAGGGAAAGTTGGTGCTTTGATTTGAACCGTTTCTTTCGCAGAAGCTGCAGGAGCAGCTGATTTAACAGGGGCTGCTGCCGCTGGTGCTGGAGCCGATTTTTCAGCGGGTGCTGCAGATGCCGCTGCACCAGATTCAAAAATGGCCATTACTTCGTTACTAAGAACGATATCGCCTTCTGCTTTCAATACTTCTTTAAGCACACCATCAGCTGGTGCAACAACTTCTAAGACAACTTTATCTGTCTCGATGTCTACAATGTGCTCATCTCGCGCACAGGCTTCGCCTGGCTGTTTGTACCAAGTAGCAACGGTTCCGTCGGCTACAGATTCTGGAAAAATAGGTGCTTTAATTTCAATGCTCATTTTATACCCTTATCTCTTTGACAGGCTATGGTACTAACCAACTAGTGCGTCGTTGACCAGTGCTTCTTGTTCTTCAACATGGATAGACATGTAACCAGCCGCTGGGGCAGCAGACGAAATTCGACCTGCAAAGCGGATTTTCAATTCTGGATACAGTTTTTCCAATACTCGATTCATGCGGTGACGATTGGCATGCCAAGCACCTTGGTTTTTCGGCTCTTCTTGACACCAAACCAAACTCTCAACATTTTTGTACTGCTCTAACTCAGACTCAAGGTCTGCGTATGGGAACGGGTACAATTGCTCCAAACGAATCACAGCAACATCATCTTTTTGCAGCTCTTCACGACGATTAATTAAGTCGAAATACACTTTACCGCTACAAAGGACAATACGCTTAACGCTATCCGCCGTAACAGTTTCAGACGATTCTGGTAGGACCGTTTTGAAGCTACCTTCCGCCAAGTCTTCTAATGTCGAAATCGCTTGCTTATGACGCAACAAACTCTTAGGAGACATTATGATAAGCGGACGACGCATTGGTCGAATCGCTTGACGACGAATGATATGGAAAATTTGTGACGGGGTAGTCGGTACACAAACCTGAATATTATATTCAGCACAAAGCTGCAAGAAGCGCTCTAGTCGTGCTGATGAATGCTCAGGACCTTGACCTTCATAACCGTGTGGCAACAACATGGTCAAACCACATAAGCGGCCCCATTTGTGCTCACCACTGGTGATAAATTGGTCAATTACAACCTGCGCACCGTTGGCAAAGTCACCAAACTGCGCTTCCCAAATAACCAAACCTTTAGGCGACGTGCTTGCATAGCCATATTCGAATGCCAATACCGCTTCTTCTGAAAGGTAAGAGTCATACAGATCCAATGTAGGCTGATCTTCAGACAAATGTTTCAAAGGAATATAAGTACTGCCATCTTTTTGACTGTGAATCACAGCATGACGATGTGAGAACGTACCACGACCAGAATCCTGACCAGTAATACGGATCGGATAGCCTTGTTCAAGCAAGGTTGCAAAAGCCAATATTTCCGCGTAACCCCAGTTAAGAGGCAGCGCACCGGCTGTCATTTTATCTCGATCTTGATAAATCTTCTGAACTTGGCGCTGAATAACAACACCATCAGGCACGCTTGTTAATTTCTTAGCGATACTCTGTAGTTGAGACAATGGATATGTCGTATCTCCAGCATCTGTCCATTCAACACCAATATATGGTTTCCAATCAACAAATGAGCCAGTCTGAGATTCAAGAACAAGACTTTTCGCTACATGTCGAGCATTGTCTAAATCTTCTCGATTTTCGATAACCATCTGATCAGATTTTTCTTGCGTAACAACAGATTCACCCACTAAACGCTCTGAATAAAGAGTGCGTGTTGTTTTTAGCTTGCTAATCACACTGTACATTAACGGCTGTGTACCAGAAGGCTCATCGGTTTCGTTATGACCACGACGGCGGTAACAAACCATATCAATCACAACATCACGACCAAATTCGTAACGGTAATCTAACGCAAGCTGAGTAACAAATAAGACGGCTTCTGGGTCATCACCATTAACATGGAAGATAGGCGCTTGAATGATTTTAGCAACATCGGTTGCGTATTCAGTAGAACGTGAATCTTCTTGGCGGTTAGTCGTAAAACCAACCTGATTGTTAATGACAATATGCACGGTTCCGCCAGTACGATAGGCGCGCGTTTGAGACATCTGAAATGTCTCCATAACCACACCTTGACCAGCGAATGCGGCATCACCATGGATTGAGATAGGAACAACCGTTTTACCCGACGTGTCTTTACGACGATCTTGACGGGCACGAACTGAACCTTCAACAACTGGCGAAACAATTTCCAAATGCGATGGGTTAAACGATAAAGCTATGTGAACTTCACCTCCCGCTGTTATCACATTTGAAGAAAAACCTTGGTGGTATTTAACATCACCAGATGTATTAACAAGTTTCTTACCTTCAAACTCATCAAATAAATCTTTCGGGTTTTTGCCTAACGTATTTACCAATACATTTAGACGGCCACGGTGAGCCATACCAATAACAACTTCTTTTGCACCCAGTGCACCAGAACGCTGGATCAGCTCATTCACCATTGGAATCAAACTCTCAGCACCTTCAAGGCCAAAACGTTTTGCTCCTGGATAACGACTAGCAAGATACTTCTCTAGCCCTTCCGCTGCAGTTAAACGTTCAAGTAGGCTTTCACGAGTTTCTTGAGAATATTCTGGATGTGAACGAACAGATTCGACACGTTGTTGAAGCCACGCTTTTTCTTGCGTATCAACAATGTGCATAAATTCATAACCTATGCTTTCGCAATAAGTTTTTTCAAGCTCAGATATAATTTCACTTAGCTTTAGCGATTCTTTATTAAAGAACAAAGAGCCGACATTAAACTTTGTGTCTAAATCTGCGCCTGTCAATTGGTGATAACCAATATCTAAATCCGCAACTTTCTCACGTTTTTGTAATCCAAGCGGATCAAGTGTTGCATGTTGATGCCCACGAACGCGGTAAGCATTAATCAACTGCAAAACATTAATTTGTTTCTGCTCATGGTCAGAACTTGCTGCTTGGCCTGTAGAAACAGGCATAGAGCGGAATTTGTTCTTACCAATCTGTAGAAATTGCTCTTGAATCACGGAATGAGGAAGATCCGTTGATTGCGCTTCGCTTACACGAGGCAATTGATCAAAACATTTACGCCATTCTTCCGACACAGAGTTCGGATCGACGAGGTAGCTTTCAAACAACCCTTCAACATATTCCAAGTTTCCACCTGAAAAATGAGAGGTGCTCCACAGCAACTCCATTAAACTTTCGTGCATTCTCGATCACCCTTATGTTCGAGCCAGCTACCGGGGTCCCGGTATCAACCTATGATTTAGGTCGATCATTTTATCAGGCCCGTAAGGCTATTAAAGCCTCGATTTTTTGTTTATTTCCAGCTACTTTCGCCCTTTTACGTTCAATACTAAGCCACTAAGAACGATCTACTTTAATAAATAAATCATTCTGAATCCATTATCACAAAGTTAGTGGCTTTTCTTAGCGCGTCCGTGCTCGTAAAGATCGAATTTTAAATTTTTTTCATTACATTCTCTACATGAGAATATGCAAAAATGGCGGCATTGAATCAATATTCAAGCCGCCGACTTTTGGTGGTCACACTAAAGTAACATTAAGGACCACTAGGAGCATTATTAAGTCGCTCTCTGCAAAAGCATAGTACGTATATTACCAATTGCCTTAGTTGGGTTTAACCCTTTAGGACAAACACTCACGCAGTTCATGATGCCGTGGCAACGAAAGACACTGAATGGGTCATCTAAATCACTAAGACGTTCTTGCGTTGCCGTATCACGACTATCTGCTAAGAAACGGTACGCTTGTAACAAGCCAGACGGGCCAACAAACTTATCTGGATTCCACCAAAAAGACGGGCACGCTGTTGAACAACAAGCGCATAAAATACATTCATAAAGTCCATCAAGCTTTTCACGCTCTTCAGGGCTTTGCAAGCGTTCAATTGCTGGCGCTGGCTCATCGTTGATCAAGAATGGACGAATTTTTTCATATTGTTTATAAAACTGTCCCATATCAACAACAAGATCACGAACCACTGGTAAGCCAGGAAGCGGACGCAGTATCAATTTACCTTTCTTGAGCGCTTCAGATACTGGCGTAATACAAGCTAAGCCGTTCTTACCTGACATGTTCATACCATCAGAACCACACACACCTTCACGGCATGAGCGGCGGTACGAAATACTAGGATCTTGAGCTTTCAACAAGTTCAAGACATCAAGCACCATCAAATCCTTACCTTCTGGCAACTCGATATTATAATCCTGCATGTAAGGAGCGTCGTCCTTTTCAGGGTTGTAGCGATAAATACTAACTAACATACTGAGTTACTCCTTAGTATGAACGAATCATAGGTGGAAAAGCTTCCATTGTCTTCGGCTTAAAGTTCACATCACGCTTAGTGACCGACTT
>CAXBGJ010000137.1:0-9026 GCA_963975045.1 uncultured Marinomonas sp.
TTAATGATAACTATGGTCATGGTGTTGGTGATGACGTTCTAAAACAGCATACTCAAATATTAAACCGATTCTCTAGAGACGGCGATTTGGTGGCTAGAACCGGAGGTGAAGAATTCGTTCTTTTATTGAAAGACACACCTTTGGCCGATGCATTTATTATTGCTGAACGATTGCGCCTAGCCATCTTCGAGGAAACGTTTGAAGTAGTTGGACACATTACCGCGTCGATTGGCATTGCCGCCTGGGCCCCAGATACAATCACCATTGAAAAAACGCTTTCGTTGGCCGACCAAGCGCTTTATGAAGCCAAGGAACAAGGTCGAAACCGTTGTATTATTGCTACGCAAGAAATGACTAGTTTTTAGCCTAACCAAAGCGTATGTGTCGTTATCGTATGGCGGCACATAAAAATAGAGACGTCGCTTAAAATATACTAGCCATCAGGCAGGATGACATTTTTTTAAACAAAACTGAGCCTTTAAAATGAAGGCCGTTTGTCTTAACACACTATTTCCGATAATAACATTTATCGGAAATAGTGAGTAGATATAGACCTCTTGAAAGCGTCGCTAATATGACATTTTACTTATTGGTTATTCTTGGCTCTTCAGCCAAACCAACAACTCTGTTAGCGAGCTGATTTGATGTGTTGGTGTTATCTCTTCCGGATGTTGTTTGCTGTGATGGTTCAACCAACAAGTATCAAACCCAAAATTATTGCCGCCTAGAATGTCTGATTCCAATGTATCGCCAACCATGAGTACGTGCTTTTTGTCTGGATTGTCCATTTTTCTCAATGCGTCTTCAAATATCAAGGCATTAGGTTTAGCAACACCAACCAGCTCTGAAATGACGACAGGTGAAAAATACGGTAAAAATCCCGTTCGTTCCAAGCGTATGTGCTGCAGCTGTGCAAATCCATTGGTGATGATGCCCATATTCACTTTGTTTTCATGTAAATATTTTACGAGTTCTACGGCGCCTGGCAATGTCTTACAAATGTCCGCCATAGCGTCTAAAAACTGTTTATTGAGCTCTTTCGTGCTTATGGTTAACGTATCACTCCAGCGCTGAAAACGACGTGTCTGTAGCTGTTCAGCACTAATGTTACCATTTTGGTATTCGACCCAAAGTGGTTTATTCAGTGCTTGGTATTCATCAAATTCTACTTGCTCGAAAACGACGTTATGTTTGGCGAACATGTGCTTTAGACCTGCGAAGTTATCGAAATGAAAAAGAGTTTCGTCAGCGTCAAATAATATCCATTGGTACTTCATTAGCTCTACTTATATATAAAATTTATTAATCTGAATAATGCTCTGGGTGCAATGATGGTGCTAATGCAAGTACTAAGGCTTGGGTGTAAACGCTTTCTCTGGTCGCTGCGTGGTTGGTAAATAGACCAATTGCTCCGCCTTTTTGTCGAATATTGGATGTATTAAATAAATCATCCATAACCACACCAAGCTCTTCATTGGCTTGTAATCGTTTATAGACTTTATTTGGTAACGGTAGATTAGCTGACCGGCCAGTTATTAATGCTCCCTCATCGTTTAAAATCACCACATAAGCGAAGGTCGCTGCGCCCTCCTCAAATTTATCGACACCGCCTTCCATTGCCACAAAGTAATCCATACCCGAATTATTTTGTTGTTCTCGATAATATCGAGCACAGTAACGAGCTCGATTTTGAGCACCAAGCCGTGTTTCTGCTTCTGTCATCGGTTGGTCTGCTACGCCAGATGGTGCATGCATTTCCTCACAATGGATAATATGATTAGGATACATGAGCGTAAAAGCTTGTTTTGCTGCGCCGACTTTCACCGGATTATTTGATCCGACGCAGATGCGAACGACAGTAGAGCCTGTTTTAATTACCATTTAGTCACCTTTATTTTCTAGGTGTTGGAAGATGAAAAAAAAGCCGCTATTTTAAAATAGCGGCTCTTCATTAGGTTATGCCAAATGAGCTAGGCTTGCCCTTTAATAATCGGCGTAGGACAAACGACGTCAGCATTTTGTGCTCTGTGTTTGAGTAGATGATCCATAATGGTTAATGCCAGCATCGCCTCTGCAATCGGTGTCGCGCGAATGCCAACACAAGGGTCGTGGCGACCTTTGGTGATAACTTCGATTGGATTGCCTGCACGGTCAATGCTTTTACCGGGAATGGTAATACTCGATGTGGGTTTCAGCGCCATGTGAACGACAATATCTTGCCCAGAAGAGATGCCACCTAAAACACCGCCAGCATGATTGCTTAAAAAGCCTTCTGGTGTCATCTCGTCTCTATGTTCGCTGCCTTTTTGTTCGACCACATCAAAGCCGTCACCGATTTCAACGCCTTTTACCGCGTTGATGCTCATAATCGCTTTGGCGATGTCTGCATCTAAACGGTCAAACACCGGCGCGCCTAAACCAGGCATGACGTTTGTGGCAATCACTGTGATTTTTGCACCGACAGAATCTCCTTCGCGACGCAAGGCTGTCATGTATTTTTCCAGCTCAGGAATCGCGTCTGGGTCAGGGCTAAAAAAGCTATTCTCATAGACTTGGCTCAAATCTTTAACGGCAAGTTTGATTGGGCCGAGTTGAGATAAGAAGCCTTGAATTTGAATGCCAAACTGCTGCTTTAAATATTTTTTAGCAATGGCGCCTGCGGCAACTCGCATTGCGGTTTCACGAGCAGATGAACGACCGCCGCCACGATAATCGCGGAAGCCATATTTTTGATCGTAAGTGTAATCTGCATGAGCTGGGCGAAAGGTGTCCGCGATGTTGCCATAATCTTTTGAACGCTGATCGGTATTTTCGATCATTAAGCCAATTGGCGTACCGGTTGTTTTACCTTCAAATACACCAGACAAAATCTTCACTTCGTCTGCTTCACGACGCTGTGTCGTGTGTTTGGAGGTACCTGGTTTGCGCAGGTCTAAATCTCGCTGCAGATCCGCTTCGCAGATCTCTATCCCCGGTGGACAGCCATCAACAATTGCACCAAGCGCAATACCGTGACTTTCACCAAAAGTGGTGACTTTAAAGAGTGTTCCAAATGTATTACCAGACATAGGCTATTTCTGCTCTTGTAATAGTTCGCTGAGTTGTTCTTTGGTTAGGATGAAAACACCATTACCACCCTGCTCTAGTTCAACCCACATAAAGGGAATGCTAGGGTATGCGGCTTGTAATGCGATTTCAGTGTTTCCTACTTCGTACACTAATATACCGTCATCGTGCAGATAATGCCCGACTTGAGCTAAAAAATCACGAGTGAAAGTAAGGCCATCTTCACCGGAGGTAAGCGCCAATTCAGGTTCATTATGAAACTCTGCTGGGGAGTTTTTAAAATCTTCAGCGTCTACGTAAGGTGGGTTGCAAATGATAAGGTCGTACTGTTTTCCGACTAATCCTTTAAACATATCTGAATGGATGGCTTCCACTCTATCTTCAACGTGATGACGTAAAATGTTTTCATTGGCGACCAGTAGCGCTTTCTCGCTGATGTCCGTTAAGTCAACACGAGCGTCTTCAAAGACCAATGCGGCGGTAATGCCCAAACAACCAGAACCCGTACACATGTCTAGAATGCTTAAAGGGTAATTTTTGAGCCAAGGAGTAAACTCGCTTTCTAATAAAGAAATAATGGGAGAGCGAGGGATTAAGGTGTCTTTAGTGACTTTGAATGGCAGGCCCATAAACCAAGCTTCGCCTAACAAATAAGGCAATGGCTCGCGTTTGGTGATGCGGGTATGTACCAATTTTAGAATGTGTTTCTTTTCATTATAAGTTAATGCGCAATCAAGCATGTCACGATCAAAATCAAGCGGTAACTTTAATGCCCCCATCACAAGTTGAACGGCTTCATCCCATGGGTTATCTGTGCCATGGCCATAAAATAAGTCGGCTTGTTTGAATCGACTGAAAGTCCAGCGTATATAGTCTTTGATAGTAGTTAAATCACGAATTGCTGATTGTTTATTGCTCATCATCTCTTCTTAATAATATGTGCGCGTGTTTGGCTAGAGCCACATTATAACGGTTATTTTTTTGAGCCTCTATCTTTGTGATTGATGGTTTCTATTGAACTTGTCAGTGTGTCCAGTTTTTTTGTTATTTCTTGCCATTTTTCAGCCTCACCTTTTACTTGCTTGGCCTGATTGTTCTTTAGCTGTGCGGCGAGTTTGGTGTTTTCTTGCTTGAGTAACATCAGTTGATTGTCTTGCTTGGCAAGATCCACCTCTTTTTGGGACAGGTTTATTCTGAGTTCGGTATTGTTCTTTTGTTCCTGTTTTAGCTGGCTGTTTAATACATGATTATGGGAGAGCACATCTTTATATCTTTGATCACTAAAGGCTAACTTTTGTCGAATGTTTTCCATGTCTGAACCGTTTTTTTTGTGCTCTATTATTAATGCGTCATGTGTTTTTTGTAGTTCTATCAAGGCAGAAGACAAGGAAAGAAAACCACCCTCCGTGGCCTCTTGCTTGCGTATTTGGTGTTGCTCTAGGTCGGTGGATTTTTCATCTAATAACTGGCCGAGGTTTTGTGTGACGTCTCTTGAAAAACGTTTGAAAATTGGCAACAGAATATCACTGAGTTCTTGAAGCTGATGCTGCTGGTGTTCTTTATAAACGTCTTCCCATTCTGCGATGGCGTTCATAAAAGTCGTATTTGAACAGCGTCGGCCATCTTTTAGAGCAAAGTGTTCTGTTAAGCGAGGAATATTAGGGAAAGTATTTTTTTCGATTAGCTCCCAGCAGGCTTGATGAATTTCTTCTCTTGCTATATTCGCTTTGCGAGCCATGATGTCTTCCCAGTTTGTTTATTCATAAATACAGAATATATCTTATCAAATATACTATAAGTTAAACATAAGCCTTTTGCAGGAGGTTCTATGGATGTAGAAAAACATGCCTTTATTACGTATTTTATAGGCAATAAAAAAGCCCCTGTAGGGGCTTTAAAAGAAGAATAGTTTTTATTTAATTATTCAATACGAGTAGTGCTTAGTATTTTTGTGGCCATTTCGACACCAAATTCTTTAGCCAATTCTCTCCATGAATCTTGCTTAACCTCATAAAAGACAGGCGTTGCATCTGGGAATCGAGAGTTTAGTAATTCATTTACACTGGACAAACCATCGATCAAGCCAATTTTTTGCGCTTGAGAACCCGTGAATACCATGCCAGAAAAAACATCATCGGTGATCGTCAGTCTATCACCACGACCCTCTTTAACTGCATTGATGAATTGCTGATGCGTTTCATCTAGCACGGCTTGCCATTTGTCTCTGGCTTCGTCTGTCATTGGTGAAAATGGATCTAGAAAGGCCTTATTGCGGCCCGCGGTGAAAGTGCGACGCTCCACACCAATTTTTTCAAGTAGATTACTGGCATCAAAACCTGAAGAAATAACACCAATAGAGCCTACTAAGCTGGCTTTGTCTGCGTAGATTTCATTGGCAGCAGACGCGATATAATACCCACCTGAAGCAGCCATATCTTCAACGACTACTAATACAGGAATATCTGGATAAGCCTGCTCTTTGGCACGAATGGCGTCATAAATGATGCCGGAATGAACTGGGCTACCGCCTGGGCTGTTCATTTCTATAATAACGCCTTTAAGGCGGCTGTTTTGATAGGCGTCATCAAGCAAGTTAACAACATCAGAAGATTCAATCTCTGCATCAGCACCGATAACGCCGCGCATTGGAATCATTGCAATGACATCGCCTTCCAAGTTGGCGTCTTGCAAAGTAGATTGCATAAACCAGCCCACTAAAACCGCAAATACGATGGCCAGCATTGAAAAGCGAAAAAAGATCTTCCAGCGTCTGGCGCGTCGTTTTTCAATGATATTTTCACTGAGTGTCTTTTCAAGTAATGTCCAAATCTCCCTGTTCGGGTCTAGAGTCTCTTTTTCTTGTGGTTCGATTGGCTGTTTAGGCGCATTTGCATTTTGGTTAAGTGATTCACTTTTATCTTCGTCTTCAGTCCAACTCATTATTTTATAACCCTAGAATAGTTGATAATTGATTGAAATTGTTCACGAGCGCATGAGGTTGGCAGGCTTTTAGGCGAATTTCGTGGTGGGCGCCGTAGGTGACTCCGATACTTTTCATACCGGCATTCGTTGCCATGTTTAAATCGTATTCTGTGTCGCCAATCATGATCGCGTGCTCTGGTGATATTTCCAATTCTGTAAGTATTTGCTCAAGCATTAATGGATGAGGCTTAGACAATGCTTCGTCGGCACAACGCGTTGCAATAAAGTAATTTCTTGTATTAGTTAACGTCATCGCCCTTTCAAGCCCTTTACGGCTTTTGCCCGTGGCAACTGCCAGTTTTACACCAGCACTTTGAAGTTGGTTTAATACGTCAATAACGCCTGGATACGCCTCAGCTGGCGTTTGATCTACTGCAACATAAATGCCTTTATAATGCTCAATGATGATGCCCTGCTCTGCTATCGATAGTTCTGGCCAAATGACTGCGACAGCTTTATCCAGAGACAGACCAATGATATTTTTGACGTCGTCTATTTCTCTAGCTGGCGCCTTTGCCAACTGAGCTGCTTGGAGCATGCTAAAACAAATTTTATCGATGGAATCGAATAAGGTACCGTCCCAATCAAAAATCACTAACTTAACCATAGATACCTCTTAAGAATGGCGCGCCGAAAGTGTACCATAGCGATAAAATACAATATAAGGATTGGTAATGACTTCTGGCTATACATTAGAGCAACTTTCTCTTGATCAAAGTGTTGAGTATCGTAAAACGGTGACCAAAGCAGATGTGCATGCTTTTGCGGAAGTGACAGGCGATACCAATCCCGTTCACCTAGATGCAGAATATGCAGCAACCACTTCTTTTGGTCAGCCCATTGCTCATGGCATGCTAACCGCAGGGTTTATTTCTGCCGCGATTGGTACGCAACTACCTGGGCCTGGCTGCATTTACCTAGAGCAAACATTGAAATTTCGATCGCCTGTTTTTATTGGGCAAGAAGTTGTGACAACAGTGACTGTGACAGATATTAATGTGCGTCGCCGTCGCGCGACGCTAAAAACGGTGTGTGAATGCGAAGGTAAAGTGGTTGTAACGGGTGAAGCGACTATTATGTTGCCAGCCGCAGTTTAATCATCGCGACAGTAATAAAACACTAAAAGGTGCGGAACCCCGATATTGTAGGGATTCGCTCCTTTTTTATGTCTCGCTATTTATTACATGGACATGACGATTCGTCCTGTAATCTCACCTTTCTCCATGTCCTCAAAAATGTCATTAATATCTTCGAGCTTTTTCTCTTCAACAATCGCCTTTACCTTGCCTCGAGCGGCAAACTCCAAACACTCTTCAAGATCTTTTCGGGTGCCGACAATAGACCCAACCACACTGACGCCATTGAGAACGGTATTGAATATAGGCAATGGCATGTCTTCTGGTGGTAAACCAACCAATACGCATTTACCTCCACGTCTTATGACATCATAACTTTGTCTAAAGCCAACCTTGCTGACAGCAGTACAAACACTAGCGTGCACACCACTCGTTTTGTCGAGAATGCTTTTAACAACATCGTCGGTTTTAAAGTCAAAGTAATGTTCAGCACCAAGCGACATTGCTAGGTCATGTTTAGGTTTACCTGTATCGACCGCCACCACTCTTAATCCCATAGCGACCGCATATTGAACCGCTAAGTGACCTAGTCCGCCAATGCCAAAAATAGCCACCCAATCACCAGGTTTAGCCGTTGATACTTTAAGGGCTTTATAGGTTGTTACGCCGGCGCAAAATAATGGTGCCGCTTCAATATAGCTGAGGCCTTCGGGGATCTTTACGACATAGTCAGCATGAGCGGCACAAAATTCAGCATAACTACCATTGACTGAATAGCCTGAGTTTTGTTGGGACAAGCATAGGTTTTCATTACCACTAAGGCAGTATTCACAGTGGCCGCATGCACTATATAGCCATGGGATACCAACTCGGTCTCCAGTGTTAATGTGCTTAACTGCGCTTCCTACTTCAACGACTTCGCCAACACCTTCATGTCCAGGCACCAAGGGGAGCGTAGGTTTTACCGGCCAGTCTCCGTGGCAAGCATGCAAGTCTGTATGGCAAACCCCACAAGCATGGATTTTTACGAGTATTTGGTGAGGCTCAATCACAGGTTTGGCGATATCTTCGATCTTTAGAGCAGAACCAAATTTACTAGCAACAGCGGCTTTCATAACTCACTCCCAATAGATAATTAAACTCGCATACAGATTAGCTGAGTAACTAGAAGGGAAAGGCGATATAGATCAAGTTTATGTGAATTAGGTCTCATTTGATCGACAAAGTGCACGATCGTGAAAATATGATGTTTTTTTCAAAAAAGACTGTAATTCCCTAGGCAGCAAGCCTATATTTAGTAGATAAAACAAGGGTTAGAAGGGGTTGTTAACACCATGAAAATGCAATTACTGATGATCATTGCCGTGATTTTATCGTCTTTATTGACGATTTCTCAGCGTGCCAATGCTCAAGAAGTAAATCAATTTCGTTGGTTAGAGCCTACTGTAGAGCAAAAATGTGATGAGGTCGTTGTTCCAGATCAAGAAAATGGATCTGATAATGTTTGTACGGCTTTTTTTGCTTTTTACACCGATATTTATGCCGTAACGTTCACGGCTATTCGTCCTTACCGCTTTCCCATTGTCGCTAACGTTAGCGACAATATTAATCCACGAGCCCCACCCTTTTCATTGATTTAACTTACCCAAACTATTTATTTATTTTTTACTGGGGTTCTATCATGAAAACATTAACTTATGTATCTACAAAAGACGTTAATAACCTTATATGGCCTGCTACAACAGAGGATATAAATATTTATTCTTCTGCTTTATCAGTTTTTACAGATTTTACAACAGCAGGGCCACGAGTGATTGAGTCCAGCACACGTGCAGACGAACTTGTACAATTGATGAAAAAAGAGCATGTGCGGATGAAAATAGTGGTTGATACCGATAATCA
>CAXBGJ010000138.1:0-9018 GCA_963975045.1 uncultured Marinomonas sp.
TAAGAATGACGATCCAATCACACTCATGAATGTAGCCCGTTGGTGGATTGAAGAAAACCAATTGAATCACTTCGAAAAAGCCACCAAGATTTATGCCATGGTAAAAGCGCTTGACGAAGTGTTCTTAGATCAGCGTTAACGCTTTAAATTCCAACGTAGGAGGTTTTTGCCTTCTAAAGATCCAGGTGGGTACACATTAAAGAACAATCTTATGGCGCATTAATGTGGCTAAATTGATGGCTAAAGAAAACCTTCGTCATTGATTTTATCTAGAAGGTTTTTATGATGAGCGTATGTCATAATTACGTGGTGATGGAGTTGTCTTAGGAGACAAACGGTGATTCTAGCGATTTACGTATCGAAAAAGTCCAAACAGTCTCAAATAGGGATTGATGCCGTAAAAGTGGATGCGGGGAAGGGGATCGTAGGTGATAGATACTACGGAAAAAAAGGCAGTGATGGTCCAAATATTACCTTTGTTGAAAGCGAAGAAATCACCGCGTTTAATGCTAACTTTGGGCAACATATTGAGCTTTCAGCCACCAGAAGAAATATTGTCACTCAAGGTGTTAGGCTTAACCAACTGGTTGGACAAGAGTTTTCGATAGGCGATGTACGTTTTTATGGCGTGGAACTTTGTGAGCCGTGTGGCTCGTTAGGAAAATCCCTAGCCAATGACTCGCTAACATCGCCACAAGTAGTAAGAGCTTGGATTCACCGTGCTGGGTTAAGAGCCAATGTCTTGAGTACTGGAATACTACGTACGGGTATGCAGTTTAATTTGATCCAGAAAGGCGCTAATTAGAAAAAGATATTAAATAGCGCATTTCTCTGGATCGTCTAATTAGACGAGATCTTCAGCTAAAAAAAAGCGTTTAATATCGTTGAACTCTTTATTAAACGGTTGTTCTTGTGGTGTATATAGACCTTCTAAACACTGCTTAACAATGTCTTCCGCTTGAGTCAGATAAACGCTTTTATCTTCTGACTGACTTGTTTTCTGTTCTACTTTTGGCGGTTGCCATAACAGGTCATTGAGCGATTTAGGCGTTGAGGATTTTCCTTGAAAACGCCACAAATCCGAACCTTGGTCGTACGCATAATATGGCAACAGAGTCGTGCCGTGTTTGGCGACAAAATCAATAGCGTCTAAGATAAACTCCGCTTCTGCATTGTCTAAAAAATAGTTCAAATTAAAGCGAACCCAGCCTGGTTTTACCAACTTTTCGCCTTGCATCATCGCTTGTTGAATACGCTCTGATGCTGTTTTATTTATGCCTAAAAGCTGATGCCCATAAGGGCCCGCACAAGAACAGCCACCTCGTACTTGAATGCCAAACATGTCATTCAGTAGCGCCGTTACAAAACCATGATGTAAATAACCAAAATCCGTTTTTATTCGAAACGCCGTAATCGATATGCGAGCCGCTTTAATATTGCCAAGTTGCTCTATATTCGTATGCTGATACCAACGTTTTTCTATCATTTTCACGAGCTCATGTTCTCGTGCTTCGATTGTTTTGGTGCCAACGTTTTGTTTCAGCTGAAATACTAACCCTGCACGGATGGACTCTACAATCCCTGGCGTTCCGCCTTCTTCACGACGTTCGCCTACCGGTAAAAATGTGTGGTCTTCTGGCGTGACAAAAGACACCGTTCCGCCGCCAATAAGGCTAGGTTTATCATTTTTGATAATGGCTTTTTTAACGACGAGAATGCCCGGAGTGCCAGGGCCACCAATGAATTTATGAGTAGAAAAAAAGATAGCGTCTTTGGCCAATGCTTTATTTTCTAGTGGGTTCATATCTAGGTTTACATAAGGCGCGGCGGCGGCAAAATCCCAAAAAGCCAGCGCGTTATAGCGATGCAATAATGCGGTTATTGCATCTTGATCACATAAGATTCCGGTGACGTTGGAGGCGGCACTAAAACTGCCAATAAGACGTTTATGCTGATTCTTTTTGAGTTCTTCTTCTAACGTTGTTAGGCATACATCGCCTTTTTTTGCTTCTGGAATACGAACTATCTCAACGCCCAATTCTCGCCAAGGCAATTCGTTTGAATGGTGTTCGTAAGGCCCAATGAAGATGCAGGTTTGTGCTTGTTCCGTTGCACTTAGCTGGCGTAAACCTAATTGACTGATAAGTGTATTAATGGCGCTGGTGGCGCCACTGCCGGAAAACAGTACGAGGTCTTCTGAGGTGGCGTTTACGGCTTCTCGAATCTGTTGACGTGCCTGTTCACGAAATGTGGTGGTTTGTTGGCCAGTGGCATTTGCTTCAGTGTGCGTGTTCGCATAAAAAGGCAGAACGTGCTGACGAATGGCGTCTTCAATGAAGTCTAGGCTGCGCCCCGATGCGGTGTAATCGGCATAAGTTAACGTTCTTTGTCCAAACGGTGTGTTGATTTGAGTGTCTTTTCCGATGATGCCATCACGGATGCGGGCCAACAAAGGCGATTCAAAAGGCGTTTCATTTGTTAGGTTGGGATTATGTTGTGTTGCTGCGATGGTCATGGGTGTTTTCCTTATCGAGCTGACCGAAACGAACCTCGTTTGTCGTTTATTCTTTGAAGCTTGGCAAAGGCAACTGAGTTGTCCATTTGATCTGCTCCATAGCGAAATTGGAGGTGACATCGGTGAGTGCGGTCGCGCTAATTAATCGTTTATAAAATTTGTCGTACGCTGGAATGTCTTTCACCAGCACCCGTAATAAGTAGTCGTATTCTCCTGCCATGCGATAAAACTCAACCACTTCGGGAAATTCTGCTACAACGCGAGCAAATTCTTCTGCCCAATTGACGTCGTGTTGATTGGTCTTCACTTGTACAAACACGGAAACGCCAAGACCAAGTTTTTCGGCGTCCAACAGTGCGACGCGACGCTTAATAAACCCAGCTTGCTCTAGCTTTTGAACTCGTCGCCAGCAAGGTGTTTTTGACAGGCCAACTTGCTGTGCCATGGACTCTGTTGAAATACTATCATTACTTTGTATTAAGGCAAGTAGTTGCAAATCTATCTCATCTAAGTGCATTTTGTTCTCTTTTTTAAGTATTTTTTAGAATTAATTTCCTTATTGTCGTGTTTTTTTAAGAAGGCTGCAACTTGGTTCCTGATTGATGTCAATAATAGGAATATCAGCGCGCTAAGGACGGGGAAAAAACCAATAAAAAAGGCGTATTTTTTTAAAAATACGCCTTTGAATGGGCAAAGTAGGCGGTTTAATGACTGTCTTTTGATAATTCCGAGACGAGAGGACTTTGTTTTTTTAAACGAGCAATAAGCTCATGTATGTCTTCTTTTATCATCAATAGTATGGGAATCAGTATCAGTGTAATGACGGTCGCAAACAGGATACCGTACGCCAAGGATACAGCGGCAGGAATCAGCATTTGTGCTTGTCTTGAGGTTTCCCAAAGAATCGGAATTAAGCCTGCAAAGGTGGTAAATGAGGTAAGCAATACCGCTCGTAAACGACTGCGGCACGCAATGCTGATGGCTTTTTTAACGTGGCTGGTTTCATGGCGTAAATCGTTAAAACGTGACACCAGTAGTAAGCTGTCATTTACCACCACACCACTGAGCGCCAAAATGCCGTTCAGAGAAAAGATGCCCAATGTTAGGTTATTCATCCAGTGCCCCAGCAGTGCCCCGATAATACCGAATGGAATCGCCATCATGATGATAAGCGGTTGGCTGTAGGATTTAAGAGGAATCGCCAACAAACCATAAATAACCAATAGCGCAATGAGGAACATCTCAGACATGGAAGACTGTGTTTCGGCTCTTTGTTCTGCCTCACCAGAGAAGAATACCGACACACCAGAGAACTGGCGTTTCATTTGTGGAACGACGGCTTTTTCTAAGTATTCCACGATCTCTGTAGAAGACATCTCGTCTTTATCGACTTCGGCGGATAAGTACAACGAGCGCTTAGCGTCAATACGAACAATCGTCGTTTCGGCTTCTTCTTGCGACAATGTGGCGACAGAGGACAGCGGTATGCGAGTTCCATCTTCTAATGATATTTTGGTGTTCATTACCGCAGAAGGCGATTCTTGTTGATCGTTAGGGAAACCCAAACGCACTTCCACTTCGGCGTTGTCGCGCTGATATTCTTGCACCACTTGACCATCGAAGTTAGTAGAGACTTGAGACGCTAGGTCGTTGGTTGATAACCCCAATAAACGACCTTGCTCGTTTAGTTTCAAGATCAGACGAGATTCGGTCGGATCGGTGTTTTGTTCTATTCCGGTGACCGCTGGCAAGGTTTCAAGTTGTTTTAATAATTCCAGCATGGCGCCATTTAACACGCTCGCATCGTTTCCTCTAAGCTCGATTCTAAGTGCATCGACGCTTTCGCGAGCACTTCGAATGCGCAAGTTTTTCACGCCTTCTGGCATACCAGACAACTGTTGCCATTTGGTGGCAAATTGCGCGGAGGTGTAAGGTCTATCTGTTATTAATTCGATTCGAATATTGCCGGACTGATCATCACTAGAGGTGACTTGAAGGTTTTTTATGGCGATCTCGCCTTTAGGTTGGGGCGCTTTCTTCGTCGATGTCGGTTCTGCTGGTGGCTTAGCAGATGAGTTTTCGTCCCTTTTAGAAGATAAACGACGTTCGCCTGTGTCGCTGCGTAATGCAATGTCTGCTTGGTAAGCGGCGTTTTCTAGGGTGAGCAAAACACGGCTGGTTTGTCCATAGCTGACGTCGTTGTTCATTGTCAAACTACCGCGTACCGTGTCCCCAGGAATTTGTGGGAAAAAGCTAATGCGAATGGCACCGGTGAATGGCATGGACATAACGAGTAAAAATACCGCGATAAAAAACAAACAAACCGCGTACCTATGATTAAGCGCCACGTCGATACTGGGCTTGTAAATGCGATCACTAAACCACTGTAAACCATTGTCTGCGCCACGTTGAATCATTGCCCATACTTTGGCAATAGGATTCGTACTGGTCGATTTTTGGGTGTTAATGTGCGCCAAATGGGCAGGTAAAATGATCTTAGACTCAATCACAGAGAGTATTAGACAGATGGCAACGACAATCGCAAATTGTGAGTATAACTGCCCCAACCGACCTTCAATATTCGATAATGCCCAAAATGCGGCGACTGTGGTGAAGACACCAAATAATGTTGGAATCGCCACAATCATGGTGCCCTTGATTGTGCTGCCGAGCGTATCGCCTTCTTTGGATCGTACTGTATAAACGCTTTCGCCGACCACCACGGCATCGTCGACGACAATCCCTAATGCCATAATAAAACCAAAAGTGGTAAACATGTTGAGTGTCAGACCGACATTTTCTGTGCCCATAAAAAATAATGTGCCAAAAAATATAAACGGCAGTCCCATCGCGACCCAGAATGCCACGGTAATGTTTAAGAAAATGGCCAATAAAATAAACACTAACAAAACGCCAGTAATCGCGTTTTCTATCATTAACTCTAATCGTTGGTTAATGGATTCACTGCGATCATACCAAGTGCCGAGTGTGACGTTGGGAGGCAAGCGTCCACTATCTTGCCAATCTTGAATCACTGCTTTAGCCGCAATAACAGAATTGGATATGTCACTACTGCCTTTAGTAAGAACTTGAATTGCTATGCTGTTTTGACGGTTGAAGCGAGACAGAACAAATTCATCTTCATCAAACACATCTCGTATCTTGGCTATGTCACTGAGTAAAAGCTTGCCACCGTTAGTGTTGGTTTGAATTGGAATTTGTAAGAATTGGCTTTTAATATAAGCCTGCTCAGAGGCACTAATACTTAAATAAATATTTTCGTTACGCAGTGTGGCGACTTTTGCCGTAGAGGATTCCGCATTAATCGCCGTTGCTATGTCGGTTAACGTCAGACCGTATGATTCCAGTTTATTTTTATCCACTTCAACCATCATGGTTGGGTCTAACCAACCTTCAATAGATGTTGCGCTAATATCTTCACTAGCGAGAAGGTCTGACTCCAGTTCGAGGGTTAATTTTTGTAAAGTACGACGGTCAGCCTGTCCTGATAACTGAATCCAAATAGAGTGTTCTTCCCTGACCGCCTTACTGACAACCGCAGGGTCAGCATCGTCAGGAAAAGATGTGATCTGATTGATTTCGTCTTCGACATCATCTTTTAAGGTATCTATGTCGTAACCATCAAGCATTTCTATGCTGACACTGGTCGATTTGGCCGTAGATGATGTTGTTATATTCTTAATGCCAGAGGTTCCCTGCAGGGCTTGCTCAATCGGTATGGCAATACCTTCTTCATTTTCTTTCGCGGAACCGCTGTCGTTACTAACAGAAATCGCGACACGGTTTGGCGATAAACTTGGGAAAGCTTCTTTATTAATCGATCCCATGTTCATCACACCAAGCGTAATAATGAGGATCAATAATAAATTGGCCGCAACAGGGTTATTGGCGAACCACGGGATAATGCCTTTGTATTGATTATCGATAGGGCTCATGGATTATTGCCTTTTACCGATGTGGTTGTTGCTTTGATAGGGGCTACTAGGGTGCCTTTTATATAGCTGTTATAAGGCTGAACAAGTATTTGATAATGACTGTTTTGCATGGCTTCTGGTACTTGAATATAGACGTACTTCGAGTCGACAAAGCGAGGTGTGGTTTCAAATGCGGTGAGCCGGTTGTCTTCATCAAGATACCAAATCTCGCTCTTTTGACTTAATGCAGTATTTGGCAAACGCCATAGGTTATCAAGCAGTTTGCCTTTTAACGTGATGACAACAAACGATCCAGGAATAAGCGGTGGCGTTTGCTTTAGTGGTTGATCTAAACCAATAGTGAGACTGCGCATGCGAGTGGTTTCATCAACATGAAGCCCAACACTGAGGATGTTTCCTTGCCAGGTTGTCTTGTCATCAATGTTGGCAATGGTGACTGGCCAATTGGATTCAAGCAGTGTTTGAGTATCCGGTAGTTTTAACCAGTCGCTGTTGGATAAATCGATTTTTATTTCAGCGCGATCAGTACTGTAAAGAGTGCCAATGTCGCTACTAGAGCTTAAATAGGATCCCGGTGAAATAGAGCGTTCAACGACTAAAGCATCAAATGGTGCGGTTATTTTTGTATTTTTTAAATCGCTTTGTGCATTCATCAGTACGGCTTTTGCTGAGTCTAATTCAGCTTGAGCAGCGGCCAATTGAGGTTCACGTAATACAAGATCGGAGTCTGGCGCTTCATTGAACCCTGATGCTTCCCATTCCGCTCTGGCTTGTTCTCCTTGTCGAATTTCTTCTTTTAGTGCGAGTTCAGCACTGGCCACGGAATTTTTTGCGCTGGCGACTAGGCTCACGAGTTCGGTGTTTTTTAGGGTCGCTAGAATAAGGCCTTTTTTTACAATTTGACCCGATTCAAACTGGTCTGCAATTTGTGTGACTTCACCACTAATTTGGCTGCTAATGGTAAGTGAATATCGCGGCTCGACTAACCCAGAGGCATTGATTTCAGCCGCGTAAGTACCTACTTGAGCGTCCATAACGGTGATTTCTAATGCTTGCTCAGCGGCTTCTGGACGCGCTTTTTTAACTTTGTTGTTTTGATCCGCTATGGCGTTGGTGATGTAAAAATACACACCAATGATAGAAATCAGAGCCAGGATTAATGTAATCCATAGTGAAAAGCGTTTCATTGTTCGTTTACTCCAAGCCCTAATGCGAGTCCCAAGTCGACTCGATTTGATAGATGTTGATAAATAATATCGTCGAGTTGTGCTTCTAAATCGAAGGTGGTGGTTTGTATGTCGATCAAATCACTGATCTCGATGAGTCCAGTACGGTATTTTTTCTCATATTGCCTGAGGTTTTTCTTCGAACTGTTTAGGGCATCACGGATATGTTGTTCTTGCAGTGACAAGACTCGCTCTTGTCCTAGTGTGCTTTCCACTTCGTTTACTGCTGTGAGCAGTGTGTCACGATACGCTTGGTAAGCTTGTGCTGTTTCCAGTTTGGCGATTTCAACGGCTGCTTTTAATTGTCCACCTTGATAAAGGGGCTGCGTTAATTGAGCGAGCAACGACCAAATAGGGGAGCCGAATAGGGCGCGGCTTGGTGATGCTGCGGTTTCGCTTAATGTTGCACTAAGGCTGATACTTGGCAGCATGTCTTTATATGCCACTGAGGTATTTAAATCCGCTGCTTCAATGTCTAGATAAGCGGCTTTTAAATCTGGTCGTCGCTGTAGGTTTTGTTGTGGCAAATTCTGAAAGGACAGGCTGACATCGGGGTAGTTCGCGTTAGCAATAAAGCTAATAGGTTCATTACTGCCCAAGTAGAGTTGTAGATTACGTATTTCGATGGCAAGGTCTTCTTGATATTCCACTAGGTCGGCTTTGGATTGAGACGTCGTTGTACGAGATTCATCCAGCTCTTCTAAATCACCAAGACCGTTTTTAAAACGCTTTTGAATCAGTTTTTCATTGGCTTCTAGCAGGGTTAAACGTTTTTTTTCAATATCGATAGCATGTTGTTTGGCGGTAATGGCGAGCCAAGATTTAATGACATTGGCCACTAAAGTGTCGCGACTGGCTTGATAAAGGGCTTCGTCACTGGCGAGTGATTTGGCCGTAGACTGTTCGGATTGAGCGAGTTTTCGCCATAAGTCAATTTCCCAGCTGATACTTAAATCTGCGTCATAACTGATGCTGTCGCCTTCGGATTTGTCTGCAGAAAATCCAGCTTCTACGCTAGGTAACGAGTCGCCATGCTGGCTCTTAATACTCCATAAGCTAGCCTGTAAAGTGAGTTGCGTTTGTTTTAAGCTGGGGTTCGCTTCAAGCGCTTTTGTAATGAGTATTTCTAATTGTGGGTCTGCTATTAAGTCGGTTAAGTAGCTAGCCGGCACGACCTTGTTCATTTCTTGCCACTGTGAGGCTTTTATTTTGCTCACTGTATTGAGTTGGTTTTGAGCTAAGTCAGCATAATCTTCGCGTTTCTCATTACTGCTACAGGCGGTTAATAACAAACTGAGGCAAAGTATCCCTACGTTTAATA
>CAXBGJ010000139.1:0-8978 GCA_963975045.1 uncultured Marinomonas sp.
ACCAAAAACACTGACTGATCAGGTGCGTTATTTAGGGCAACGTATTCGTGAAATTTCCGAAGGCGATGGTGATTTAACGCAACGTATTGAATTTGCAACAAAAGATGAATTAGGTGATCTGGCCGATGAATTTAATAGTTTTGTTGAACGTCTCAGAGGCATTATTAGCAATATTCATCAACAGTCGAATGCCTTGGGAGAAACCACCAGTCAATTAAATAACGCGGCCATCAAAACCACAGGTATTACCAATGCATTGGCGAATGCTTCAGCGTCGATTGTAAGTGCTGGTCATGAAATGGATATGTCAAATCAACAAATGGCGACGGTTGCTCGTGATACCGCAGATGAAGCGAAAAACTCGAATGACTTGACGCAAAATGGTTTGGCCGCCGTAAACAAATCTCAGCAGGCGGTTAGCGAACTGGTATCCTATATTGAGTTAGCTCAAGGCCGTTCTGGTGAGCTTGAGAAAAGCTCTGAAAACATTGCTTCCGTATTAGAAGTTATCCGCAATATTGCAGAGCAAACCAACTTACTGGCATTGAATGCAGCAATTGAAGCTGCACGTGCTGGAGAATATGGTCGTGGTTTTGCGGTCGTTGCTGATGAAGTTCGTACCTTGGCAACTCGTACACAAGACAGCACCAATGAAATTGAATCCATGATTGAGCAACTTAAAGTGAATGTGGCCGAATCGTCTAAAGCGATTCAGAACAGTCGTAATAATGCCGAATTCACCGTGAATAATTTTGGAGAGGTAACAAAAACCTTTAATGCGTTACGTGTGTCATTCAGTAAAGTTCAGGAAATGGCGGCGCAAACGGCTCAAGCGACTCAAGAGCAGTCTATAGTGTCTAATGACATCAACCAGAACATGGTGTCGCTAAAAGATCAGACGGATTCTGTGCAATCGGTAGCCGATATGATTCAGCAGCAATCACAAGATATTACCAAGTTATATAAAGCATTGGATCAACAAGTGGGCAGCTTTAAAGTATAAATCTTAAAGCCTCATAAAATTTTATAAAAACCGCTTATCGAAAGATAAGCGGTTTTTTTGTTTATGGTAAAGCGAAAGCTACAGCGGTAAGGGAGCGTCGCTTTTTATCGCTCGGATTGCAAAGTTGCTGTGGATGTCTTTCACATAAGGTAAATTCTGAATGGTTTTTAAAATCCCTTCGTAATCGGCGAGGTCTTTTGAAACAATTTCCAAGCGATAATCAGCATAACCTGACACCAAATAAACGCTGATCACATTGGGTAGGTTTACCACACTTTTCTCAAAGGCCTCACTGGCTTCACCTATGTGACTATTGAGGCGCACTTCGATAAATACGGTCATCGATAAGCCTACTTTTTTACGTTCAATGCTCGCCTTGTAACCCTTAATCACTCCCAGCGATTCCAATTGCTTAACACGACGTAAGCAAGGCGACGCGGATAAGTGAATCTGTTCTGCTAATTCAACATTACTCAGTCGGCCATCGTTTTGCAGATGCATGAGGATTTGAGTATCTGTGTTGTCAATTTTCAAATTGGCATACCTGCTTTAATATAGCGGTTGAATGAGTATATTGTGCCAAAAAAACAATATTTATGAGTATTAATGGCAAGGACATGCTCGTGAGTCTATCCCTATAATGAATGCATTACTTCATTTTTGAAATACGTATTTTATCAGGACGGATCATGAGCGACGTTACACATCCCAAAGCAGCAGTAAATCCAAGTTATCGGCATATTGCCTCAGGAGCGACGTTAAAATTCGGGCTGGTCGCGGCGTTTATTACCGCATGTATTTGGGCCAGCTGGTTGGTCAGCGTCAAAATGGGCGCGCAATCCGCGTTGACGACGTTTGATTTAGCGTTGATGCGATATGGCATTCCTGCACTGGTGCTGTTCCCCTTTTTGTATCGCTCTCGCCGATTGTTATTGACGGTTCCTAGTTGGACCTTGTTTGGCATCGTACTGGGTGCTGGCGTGCCTTTCTTTTTCTTAAGTTCTGCTGGTATGCATTATGCGCCCGTATCTCATGCTGGCTTATTGATTCCAGGTACGTTCCCTTTGTTTGTCACGGCCATCGCGTTTTTTGTGTTTAAAGAGCCACTGAGTCGTCCGCGTTTATTGGGTCTTATTGCCATCATGATTGGCGTCGTTGCTTTGTTACTTATTTCTATGTGGTCACTCAACGGTGACGTGTGGAAAGGCGACTTATTGTTTATTGGTGCGAGTTTCTTTTGGGCTATTTATACCATTTGCCTACGCGTTGCAGGTTTACCGCCTTTGGCCGCCACAGGGCTGCTTGGCCTAGTGTCGACTTGTCTATTAGTGGGGTTACTGGCCACCGGTGTGGTGTCGTCAGGAATGAGTTTGGTCAGCGTCAACGAATTGGCGTGGCAGTTCTTAGTTCAATCTATTCTTGTCGGCCTTTGTACCGGGTTTAGCTATGGTTACGCCATCAACTCTTTAGGCGCGGAAAGAACCGCGGCAATGGGCGCATTAACACCAGTATTAGCGTCATTGTTAGCAATTCCCTTATTGCATGAATCCATTGGTTTAGCGGCCACACTAGGTTTGTGTTTTGTCTGTGTCGGGGTGGTGTTCGCAAGTGGAATCGTGAAATCGTCACGTTAACCCGTTGTTACGTGATCTATTAAATCATTCTTTTTCTATTGAATTTACGAAAGGTACATCATGTTTAGTCATCTTATTCCCGCTGCGAAAGATCCTATTTTGTCTCAATCGCTGGCATGTTTGCAGGACGCTCGCACTAATAAATTGGATTTGGGTGTGGGTGTCTATCGTAATGAACAAGGCGTCACGCCAGTTTTACAATCCGTTAAAAGAGCAGAAGAGCGCTTGCTTAACACACAAGAAAGCAAAGGTTACGTAGGTTTGGCAGGATGCGAACGCTTCAATAACACCATGATAGAATTGCTACTGGGCGAAAATGGCAGCCGTTCGCGCGCCGTAGCCGTTCAAACACCCGGAGCCAGTGGCGCGTTACGATTACTGGCGGATGTCATCGTCATGGCGAACCCATCCGCAAAAATATGGATGAGTGATTTAAGTTACGCAAACCATGCGCCTATCATGAAAACCGCCGGAGTAGAGGTGGCTTATTACCCTTACTTTGATCCTCAAACCAAAATGGTCAATGAAACGGCCATGTTGGCGACGCTATCAACGTTGGGTAAAAACGACGTGGTTTTACTGCATGGCTGTTGTCATAACCCAACGGGCGCAGACTTAAGTTATCGCGCATGGCAATCAATCACGGAAATGGCCAATGCCCAAGGCTTCCTGCCATTTATCGACATGGCTTACCAAGGCTTTGGTGATGGCATGGAAGAAGACGCCGCAGGTTTTCGTTACCTTGCTGAACGCGTTCCAGCTTATTTAGTGGCCAGCTCTTGTTCAAAAAACTTTGGTTTATATCGTGAGAGAACAGGATTAGCCGTGATTGCGTCCGATACATTGCAGCAGAGCGAGTGCATAAAAAGCCGCATCATGGAATGTGCGCGCAGCTCCTACACCATGCCACCGGATCATGGCGCCGCGATCGTTCGTACTATTTTGGAAGACCAAGCATTAAAAGAGTTCTGGCTGACCGAAGTAACGCAAATGAGACAACGCATTCAAGGTGTTCGATCTTCCTTGGTCGACGCCATGCAAATTCAGACTGGAACGCATCAATTTGATTTCATCGCTCAGCATAAAGGTATGTTTTCTGTCATCGGCGCAAGCGCAGACCAAGTGACGCGCTTACGAGAGCAGTTTGGTGTTTACCTAGTTGATGGCGGTCGAATCAACCTAGCAGGATTGAAAGAAAGTGACGTCCCCTTCTTGGCAGGTGCCCTGTCTGAGGTGATGGCGCCGTAAAAAGACAAAACGAAAAAGAGCGATCAGCAACAAGTCTGCTTTTTATCAAGGCAAAATCTTGTATATTAGCGTTTCTATTTTTGCTCTTAATGCTTGATGCTGGTCTGTTTTTTTAGGGATTGTTGAATGAATTTTACAGAATACTCTGCCATTCTCCGTGCGTTTGAAGACGGTGTTTTTACCTCTATTCATGACAACTACGACGACATTTGTCATGCACAAGATCAATTGATTGCCGAACTAACCAGCAAAGGCGCAGTGATAAAAGGTTGGAAAGTCGTCGACGATTCGGGCGTGTTTATTATATCGCCCATTTTTGACTTTCAGGTTTTTGAAAACCAAGGAACCCAGCTACCGAAAAGCGAATTATCTGGTATAGAAGTCGAAGTCTGCTACCAATGCAGCGTGCCAATCTTGGCAAGCGACATTGAATACAGCGTGAAGAGCAGCGAACCGCTGGTGGCCATCGAAGTGTTGCGCCCCAAAATTAACAACAACAGTTACCCGTCTTGTGATTTTTATTACAACTACGGCATCCTTGTTTCTAGCCAACCTATCACGAGAGATTTTTCACTTAATAGTGGGCAGCGTTACGATTATTCAACCAGCGCACCAGATTTCTTCGAACAGAAGAAAAAAGTGCTTTTGAAAGGCGTGCAAGAATGCGTTCGCCGAGGTTACGTTGACGACTTCTTCTTCATGACCGGCAGCTTAAACGGACTTATCGGAACTGATATCTGCTTGGGTAAAAACGACGTTATTGCATCCGGTAGCACGTTAATCAGTGTGGATGTTATTTAGCGTCCGACCTTATTTTTCAAAGCCGTTTACCTACAAGTAAGCGGCTTTTTTGTTGATAGTATCATAGTGATTATTTTTCAGAGTTATTGGGGTTATATAAAAAGGCAATTGGTTTTCAGGAGTTATCAGGGTTATTGTTAATTATCCTAAGGAAAGGAATGGCGAAAGGATTTATATGAAAAGCCGAGAGGTAATCCAAATGCTAGTCGAAGACGGATGGTACGAAGTTAGAGTAAAGGGCAGTCATGTACAGTTTAAGCATCCCGATAAAAGAGGCACTGTGACGGTTCCCCATCCGAAGAAAGACATACCGATTGGTACTTTTAATAGCATAAAGAAACAAGCTCAGCTCAACTAAATTCATTAGTGGCTTTAGCAGAGGTACGATCAATGAAATATCCAATTGTATTACATACCGATAACCGCGTTAGTTATGGCGTGACTGTGCCAGATGTACCCGGCTGTTTTTCTGCTGGCGATACATTTGATGAAGCACTAGAAATGGCTGAAGAGGCAATCTTTTCTCACCTTGAACTCTTGTTAGAAGACGGTGAAGACATTCCAACCGCCAGTCTAATCTCTGTTCATAAAGATAACCCAAACTACGCCGATGGCGTCTGGGCTGTGGTGAATGTCGATATCACACCATTGCTGGGTAAAAGTGAAAAAATCAACGTCACCTTACCACATTTGCTGATCACCAAAATCGACAAAATGGTCGCCGCGAATCCAAAATACAAATCCCGTTCTGGCTTTTTGGCGGAAGCGTCGAAGAAAGTGCTACAGTTGGTTTAGTCATGTGCTGAGCAAGTCCCTTCCCCTTTTGCTTTCCTTAAGGTAAATAGCAAGGAGAAGATTAGGATGGGGTTGTATCGTTATTACTGTTGAACGCATAGGGTAATCACAAAGGAGATCGCCATGAGTGATATTTTAAAGTCTGTTCACAAGACAGCCAAAGGCCTGAATAAAGCTGGTGCGATTGATAAAACCATCATGCGTCAATTTGATGCCTTATGCTTAACCTCTATTCATAATTTCACACCTGAACAGGCCAATAACCAAGATATTTTTCGTCTCACTTTTAATAAAAAGTGAGAATGTACATTTTTTGTCTTTCATTCATTTACATCAAACCTATTAGTCTCTCATTTTTTCATAAAAACGAGAGACAAATGCTTTTGTCGTTCATCAATTCATGCCAAAATCGATAGACTCCCACTTTGTTGTAAAAGTGGGAGTCTATTTCGAAAGAAGTCCATGATCGACTGAGTTAATTTTTGTCTTTGCAAAAGGTTCTAGAATATGAATTTAAATTTAGAAAATGCAGTCCATTACCACTACGACAAGTTTCCTCCTGCAGAGCTGAATTATGTGACTTTCATTGATGGCATTATCAAAGCGACGGATGCCATTGCTCGTTATGATCAGATGCTGAAAAATATGCACAATAGTGAAATATTGCTCGCTCCTCTTAGAAACCAAGAAGCTGTGATCTCTTCTAGAATGGAGGGAACCGTCAGTACAATGGATGAAATTCTAAAGTATGAGGCGGACCATGAAAGTGAGGCCTCAGACACATCAAATGTACGCTCAGAAGTCATAGAGACGATTCTTTATCAACGAGCGCTAAAAGCTGCTCAGGGCGCAATGGCCGACGGATATCCTATTTCACAGTCTTTAGTTAAAGCGATTCATCAGCGTCTTTTGTCTTTTGGCCGTGGTGCACAAAAATCCCCCGGTGAGTTTAAGACTGAACAAAACTACCTTGCCGATAGAAATAAAAGGCAAATTCTTTTTGTCCCAATTCGACCTGAACAATTACAAGACGGTTTAGATAGCCTGTTTGACTATATAGCGAATAGTCGCGATCCAGCATTACTAAAAGCCGCCATGGCTCATATTGAGTTTGAAGCATTACACCCTTTTAAAGATGGTAATGGTCGAATTGGGCGCATGCTAATTACCTTGATGTTGTGGCAGTCAAAAACGATTTCTGCACCTCATTTTTATGTAAGTGGTTATTTTGAAGAAAATAAAGATCAATATATTGATATTATGAGACATGTATCAGAAACCGGAAACTGGGATGAATGGTGCTCATTCTTTCTGGAGGCGATTGAGCAACAAGCCATAAAAAACCTCGCCATCGCCGAAAACATAAGAGCATTGTATGAAGAAATGAAGCAGAAGTTTTCGGATGTTTTGTCCTCAAAATGGAGCGTTACAGCATTGGATTTTGTCTTTACCAATCCTGTTTTTCGGAATAATAAATTCACCACACACAGTGGCATACCTGCCGCTAGCGCCGCCAGATTTACAAGAGCGCTTTTGGATGAAGGCATAATTAACACACTGGAAGACGCGTCAGGTAGAAGGCCAGCATTGTATTCTTTCGAGCCGCTAATGAAATTGGTTCGAGTGTAGGTAGAAACGAAATGGATACAAGGCGAAAGCAAACCCAGAGGTGCAGCTCTGAAAATGCTGTCTTTGGTAGAGCGAAAAGGGATAGAAGTGATAGCTTAAAATATCGAATCACAATTTTGGGCAGTAGACTGTTATTGTAATTTATAGAAAATTTTGGAGATAAAGGTTGAGTCACGTATTTATTATAGGGAATGGTTTTGATCTGAACTTAGGCCTTGAGACTAGTTATAAAGATTTCATAGCGTCTTCCTTTTTTACTAGGAACTTAGGTGAAAATGGACTTTCACTATTTAATCACTTGAATGAAGTGAACAAGTCCAATTGGATTGATATTGAAAAGGAACTTGCTATCTATTCAAAGCAAGGGATAGGGAATCAAGATTTTCTAAATGAATATGAAAAACTATGCGATGAGTTGAAGTTATATATTAAGTCAATAGAGTTAAAAAACGTTGATCATAAAGCTCATGCCTATCATGTCTTAGAAAAAAATGATTGGCGAGATGATTTTATAATACTGAACTTTAACTACACGAATTCTGTTTCATTTATCTTGAGTATGCTAGATGTTCCAAAGCAAGTAATCAAAGATAGTGTGATTCATGTGCATGGAAGTGCCGAATCTGACGAGATAATTTTTGGCGTTGATGATGGCTCAAGAATAGATGATGACCATTCTTTTTTAAGAAAGTCTACTAGTTCAATCTACAGTGGTCGTCAGGTCAGGAAAGCGTTAAAAAACTTTAAAACGTTATCTATTTTTGGTCATTCACTTGGAGAGTCTGATCATATGTATTTAAGCTTCTTTAGCGACATTACCCACAATTTTATGAGAGAAAGTCCCGATAAAACGATTAATTTGTACCACTATGGTCAAGATGCTAAATACTCATTATTTAAGCAGTTACATATTTTAACTCAGCGTGGGACGGGTACTCTAAAAGATAATATAGAGTTTAATGAAATTGATGTTAAAAAATAAAAAACCGCTTACCTTCCGATAAGCAGTTTTTTCATTTCTGCGCCAACTAATATATTAAATAGAATTACGCATCAATACGTTTGTATTTAATACGTGTTGGTGTTGCGTCGTTACCAGTGCGTTTCTTGTGGTCGGCTTCGTATTCTGCATAGTTGCCTTCGAAGAAGACGGCTTTGGAGTCGCCTTCGTACGCTAGGATGTGCGTTGCAATACGATCAAGGAACCAACGGTCATGGGAAATAACAATCGCGGCGCCAGGGAAGGCCAATAGAGCGTCTTCTAGTGCGCGTAATGTTTCAACGTCAAGGTCATTGGTCGGCTCATCCAGTAGCAATACGTTGCCGCCTTCTTTAAGCAGTTTTGCAAGGTGCAAACGGTTACGCTCACCACCAGACAAGTGCTTAACGAGTTTCTGTTGGTCAGACCCTTTAAAGTTAAAACGACCAATATACGCGCGAGACACGACTTTGTAGTTGTGAACCGTGATCATGTCTTGACCGTCGGCAATTTCCTCAAAGACGGTTTTGTCGCCGTCCAGTTCACGCATTTGATCCACGTAAGCCAGTTGGACGGTTTCGCCTATGGTTACCGTACCTGAATCAGGTTGTTCTAGTCCGGCAATCATTTTGAACAATGTGGATTTACCCGCACCGTTACCACCTACCACACCAACGATCGCGCCTTGTGGCACCACCATGTTGAAGTCTTCAAGCAGCATCTTGTGTTCGAAGCTTTTGCTCACACCTTCGATTTCGATGACTTTCGAACCAAGACGTGGTCCTGGCGGAATGTACAATTCGTTGGTTTCGTTACGATCTTGGAATTCTTGTGAATTCATTTCTTCGAATCGAGCCAAACGCGATTTAGATTTAGATTGACGACCTTT
>CAXBGJ010000140.1:0-8803 GCA_963975045.1 uncultured Marinomonas sp.
GTACTAGCTCTGAATTCAATGTTCAGTTCTCGCAACTTGTTTTGGCCCGAGTCAATTTCACCATTCAAATTGCAGACCCTAAACAAAGTCCAACCATCGACGCAGAAGAAATTCAGCGTAAGATGCAAGATGCAATGAGTTCATGGGAAGACAAATTATTAAACGCTCTCCATAAAAGCCACGGCGAAGAAAGCGGTAACATTTTATTTAATGATTATGTCCCTTATTTGCCAGCGGCTTACCGAGAAGATTTTTCACCCAATGCGGCCGTGTTAGACATTGAACGCTTAGGCCAGTTAGGCGATGAAGGCGATATTTCTACGCATATTTACCGCCAAGTTGGGCAGACAAAAAACAATTACTTTTTCAAAGTATACGGCGCTGGTACAACACTGATTTTGTCTGACGTATTGCCTATTTTGGAATGTATGGGGCTTCGAGTATTAGAAGCTCGTCCATACGAATTGGATCAAAATGGTGATGGCTCGGCAAATACTTGGGTGGTTGAATTTGCTATTAGTGTTGATGCTGATGTTAATCTTGAAAAAAACTCACAACGTGAAGCTTTCCAAGATGCTTTCAACCAAGTGTTCAGCCGTCGCGTTGAAAATGACCGCTTTAACGCTTTAGTGTTAAGTGCTTCATTGACGTGGCGTCAAGTTACCATGCTACGTGCATTAACGAAGTATTTGATGCAATTGCAAGTACCTTTCTCTGTGCAATATATGCAACAAACGCTTGAGAAAAATGCGGGCATTGCCCGTCTACTGGTACAGCTATTCGAACAACGCTTTGACCCTAGCCAAGAAACAAAGCGCGATGAAAAAGTACAAAAAATACTAGATAAAATGGCGGCAGAGTTAGATCAAGTCGCCAATTTAGACGAAGACCGTATCCTGAAACACTATTTATCTGTGATTCAAGCGATGCTGCGAACCAACTTCTATCAAGCTGGAGCAGAAGGTGAAGTCAAAGACTATGTGTCTTTCAAACTTGACCCTTCATTAATTCCAGCCGTGCCATTGCCAAGACTGAAATTTGAAGTGTTTGTTTATGCCCCTTGGGTCGAAGGCATTCATATGCGTGGTGGCAAGGTTGCCCGCGGTGGACTTCGCTGGTCAGATCGTATGGAAGATTTCCGTACCGAAGTACTTGGTCTTGTAAAAGCGCAAATGGTCAAAAACGCGGTTATTGTTCCCTCTGGTGCAAAAGGTGGCTTCGTCGCGAAACAATTGAAAAAGAATGCGTCTCGTGAAGAAGTGCAAGCTGAGGTAATTCGTTGTTACACCACGTTCATTAGTGGCTTACTAGACATTACCGATAACCTAGTACAAAACGAAGTGGTTCCACCGCTATCCGTTCTTAGATACGACGAAGATGATCCTTATTTGGTTGTGGCTGCGGATAAAGGAACAGCCACCTTCTCCGACTTGGCCAACAGTATTTCTGCGAAATACGGCTTCTGGTTAGGCGACGCTTTCGCTTCTGGTGGTTCCAATGGTTACGACCATAAAAAAATGGGTATCACTGCCCGTGGAGCTTGGGAATCCGTCAAACGTCAATTCAAAGAAATTGGTATTGACTGCCAAACAACCGATTTCTCAGCGGTTGGCATCGGTGACATGGCAGGTGACGTATTTGGTAACGGCATGCTGTTATCGAAACACACCTGTTTGATTGCTGCTTTTAACCACATGCATATCTTCATTGACCCAACACCTGACGCTGCGACCTCTTTTGTTGAACGCGAACGCATGTTCAAATTGCCTCGCTCATCTTGGGAAGATTACAACAAAGAGCTTATTTCTAAAGGCGGTGGCATCTTTAATCGCTCAGCGAAGTCCATTCCAGTTAATGCTGACATTCGTAAGGCACTAGGCATCGAAGGCAACATCAAGTCAATGGCGCCAATCGATTTGATCAACGCTATCTTGAAAGCACCCGTCGACCTTCTTTGGAATGGTGGTATCGGCACTTATGTGAAGTCTGAAGGCGAATCTCATGCTGATGCAGGAGATAGTGCAAACAATGGACTACGCGTAAACGGCAAAGAGCTGCGTTGTAAAATTGTTGGTGAAGGCGGCAACCTAGGGTTAACACAATTAGGGCGTATTGAATTCGCTCAAAAAGGTGGCTTAATCAGCACTGACGCCATCGATAACTCTGCTGGCGTAGACAGCTCAGACCACGAAGTAAACATTAAGATTCTATTAAACCGCGTGGTTGAAAATGGTGACTTGACCGAGAAGCAACGTAACAGCTTACTGGCGGAAATGACGGACGAAGTCGGTGGCCTTGTATTACGTCATAACCGTGGCCAGAGCCATGTTTTATCCTTGGCAAATGCTCAAGCACCTGAACGCCTGGCGGATCATTGGCGCTTAATTCAGTCGCTAGTAAGAGAGGGTCGCCTAAATCGTGAAATTGAATATTTACCAAGCGACACCCAAATAAAAAGACGTTTGAACAAAGGGCAAGGTTTAGCTCGTCCTGAGATTTCAGTTCTATTAGCCTACTCAAAAATCAAATTGTCTGAGCAGCTAGTAGAAGACGGTATTGGTGAAGATGTTGATTTGACGACGCAAATTAACGAATACTTCCCAACACAGTTAACGAAACACTTTGGCGGTCAAATGGCGTCACACCCGTTGATTCAAGAAATCATCGCTGGGCATGTGACAAACAACCTAGGCAACCGAATGGGGCCAACCTTCAGCACTTACATGCAAGAAGAGACCGGCGCGACGTCTTTGAACGTAGTACGTGCATACATGGCTGCAGAAGACATCTTTGGTATTCCAACATTGTGGGATGCCATCAATGGCCTAGACTTTGCTGTTCCAAACGATATATTGAATGGCTTACTGATTCGAGTTCAAGGTCTGCTTGAACGCGCGACGCTTTGGTTATTAAGAAACACGCGTGAAAGCCTATCAATCCAGCGTTTGAAAGACACTTATAAGCCTGGTGTCGATATTATTCGAGCCAATATGCAAGCGATCTTAACGGAATCCAGTCAAGCTCACTTGGCCGATATCGCCGCAGGACTTGTTGCTCAAAACATTCCGACAGAAATTGCTGAAAGACTTTCATCTCTGCCTTATTTATTCTACGGATTAGATATTATTCGTGTTGCAGCGAATACAGAAACAGAAGTCTTAGATGTCGCCCAAACTTACTTCGCCCTTGAAATGGACTTAGAACTGCATTGGTTACGTCATAAAGCCAGTGAGTTATCCGCGGATGACATGTGGCAACGACGTGCAAAAGCAGGATTAGGCGACGAAGTAGATAATAGTTTAAGAACCCTGACTCAAGAAGTTATTCAATCCAGTCCGGATATCAAAAAACTGGACCAACGTTTAACTCATTGGCGCGAATCGAACAGTGACAGTATCAAACATTACCGTACGTCTTTTAGTGAAATAAAAGCCGAAAGCGAATTAACGCTTGCCATGGTCACTGTCGCTATTCGTGAGTTGAGAAATCTGATATAAATCAAAGGCGGCCGTCGCTTCGGCCGCCTATTTCCAAGAGGTCTTTTTTTAAGATGGATAGAAAAGTGACACAACAAGTAACGAGAGCAACCTTTGATGACGTTATGGTGCCTAACTACGCGCCGTCAGCAATCATCCCTGTACGTGGTGAAGGCTCTCGCGTATGGGACACAGAAGGCAAAGAATATATCGATTTTGCGGGCGGCATTGCTGTTACTGCATTGGGTCATTCCAACCCGACTTTAGTCAACGTCATGCGTGAGCAAGCTGGAAAAATCTGGCATTTATCGAATGTCATGACAAACGAGCCTGCGCTACGACTTGCTAAAAAGTTAACAGAGAAAACGTTTGCTGATCGTGTTTTCTTTGCAAACAGTGGAGCAGAGGCCAACGAAGCGGCTTTCAAACTCGCTCGCCGTTACGCGTTTGATCACTTTGGTCCAGAAAAACACGAAATTATTGCCTTTAATAAGTCGTTTCACGGTCGCACATTGTTCACCGTTTCTGTGGGTGGACAAGCTAAATACAAGGAAGGTTTTGAACCGACCCCAGGTGGTATTAAGCATTGTGACTACAATGACATCGAACAGCTAAAATCTCTGATTTCAGATAAAACCTGTGCGGTTGTTATGGAACCTATTCAAGGGGAAGGCGGCATTATCCCTGCAGACAAAGCGTTTGCTAAACAAGTCCGAGAGTTGTGTGATAAATACAACGCTCTGCTTGTTTATGATGAAGTGCAATCAGGTGTTGGCCGTACCGGTACTTTATACGCCTACGAACAATTAGGAGTCACTCCTGACGTATTAACCACAGCGAAAGCGTTAGGTAATGGTTTCCCTGTTGGCGCGATGCTTGCGACAGAAAAAGCCGCAAAAAGTTTGGCTTTCGGTACACATGGCAGTACCTATGGCGGTAACCCAATGGCTTGCGCCATTGCAGAAGCCGTTATTGATATCATCGACACACCAGAAGTGCTAGCAGGTGTTGCTAAACGCCATGATCTATTTGTTGAAGGTCTAAAAGCCATCAATGAAAAGTACCATGTCTTTAAAGACATTCGTGGCATGGGCCTTTTGATCGGCGCAGAAGTTATTGACAGTTTGGCTGGCAAAGCAGGTGAAATTGTCAAAGCATCGGCGGCAGAAGGCTTATTTGTTCTAGTTGCAGGCCCAAATGTTTTACGTTTGGCTCCGTCGCTGATTATTACAGAAAAAGATATTGCTGACGGCCTTGTTCGTCTTGATAAAGCGATTGCAACAGTGATTGCAAATAACAAAGCCGCTTAGGCAAATCAGCACATTCTAAAATAATAAAAATCGGGCCACGGCCCGATTTTTTTATGCTTCGATCACGCTTTAATCGTAATTTTTTTATAAAACGCCCCCTCCCCCCCGACCTGAACCCGCGCCAGCTCATCATTACTAAGAGATAATTGCGTCACTATACGTGATGACATCTGCATAGCACGGCCTTGCTCAAACACCGCATGATGATAACCAAAGTACTGATTCAAATAACAAGCCAACGCACCGCTCGAGCTTCCAGTGGCTGATTCCTCTGCAATACCAACCGCAGGCGCAAAGTTTCGACAACTTGCGGTATAAGGTGCTTCTGGCAGATTCATTTCAAATACATGAAAACCAACACAATGATGCTGCTGGCAGAAACGCGTTATCGCATCGCTATCAATATCTAGACAATCCAAAACACCATAGGGAACCGGTATCAGTACATCCATCAGCCCTGTTGAAATTGCTTGAATCGGCAGTGCTGTCTGAAGAATAAGTGATGGCTGAATCCCCAACATGGGAGCAATCTCTTCTGCATTAAACTCAGACAGCCAAATAGGAAGGCTCTGGCTCATCAAAACATCACCGTTTAGCAGCACCTCTACTGGCAAAATACCCGCTTTCGTTTCCTGTTGGTATTCTCCAGCAGATATGAACTCTAAATGATGCAGTAACCAAAAAGCACTTAACGTAGCATGGCCACAAAAGTCGACCTCCATCGTCGGTGTAAAAAAAGAAAGTGAATAGTCCGCCACGGCACTCTGACTAATAAAGGTCGTTTCTGAAACACCCACGGCTTTTGCAATAGATTGCTTTTGCTGGTCAGTTAACCTATCAGCGTCTAACACCACTCCAGCCAGATTGCCCCCCTGACCTGAAATGGAAAAAGCACGGATTAAATATACTTCTATTTGACTCATGTAAGGCTCCTTTTTCATGATGCGGCTGAGTCGTGCTATGTAATGTTAAAAAATCGTCTGCTCTCATGATGATTATCGTTTTTTTTACTGTTTCCTTAAAATCTGTTTGATTGTGCTTATCTCATGACTGGTTTAAGCTGCCTCACCGACATTTATTAAGTCAGCGTACATCAATGACTTATAAACCACTCAATTAATGTAGAGAAACTAAACTGTGTTTCAATCCTTCTTTCCAAATCCTAAGCTCTTCTTTCTCAGCTTTGTCTTATGGGCACTAGCCTGTGTTCTTGGTTGGTATTTCATTGTCCAAGACTTTGGCGCCAGTTTAAGTTTAGGTTCACTATTCGGCATTTATTTTCCTGAAGCGTTAGCTGAAGGTGCGGATGCTGCCGCTCAAGCCGCTTTTCAAAGCGCACAAAAAACAGCATTAAATATTTGGCTTTACCAATACATGATACTTTGTTACCTCATTTTCGTCAGCGCGTGGATTGCTTACGGCGGACAAAAATGGGCTAAATGGTCAGTACTAGGATCGGCGCTCATTGTCTTCATTACATGGTTTCAAGTGCAAGTAAGCGTCATGCTTAATGAGTGGTATGGCACCTTCTACGATCTCATTCAAAAGGCGTTAGCGGAGCCAAACAGCATTCCACTGTCGAGCTATTACGCTCAGCTATCCACTGTAGCTGTCATCATCATGGTCGCTATCACCGTATCGGTGCTAAGCAATTTCTTTATCAGTCACTATGTCTTTCGCTGGCGCACAGCCATGACGAGTTATTACACGTCGAAGTGGGACCAAGTTCGCCATATTGAGGGGGCGTCACAGCGTATTCAAGAAGACACTATGCGCTTTGCCTCTATTGTCGAGGGCTTGGGCGTTAGCCTGTTAAGATCAGTGATGACGCTGATTGCCTTTTTACCTATTTTATGGGGATTATCCAGCTACGTAAAAACACTTCCTCTGATTGGTGAAGTGCCTCAAGCTTTGGTATTTACCGCCATTGTGTGGTCAATATTTGGAACTTTGTTACTCGCATTAGCGGGGATAAAACTACCAGGGCTAGAGTTTAAAAATCAACGTGTCGAAGCCGCTTACCGAAAAGAATTGGTTTATGGGGAAGACCATATAGATCGAGCAACCCCCATCACTCTTGATGAACTGTTTGCTAACGTGCGTAAAAACTACTTCCGCCTATACGCTAACTACTTATATTTCAATGTCGTACGTTATGGTTACTTAAACGTTGGGCAGTTTGTTCCTTTAATCGTATTAGCCCCTTCTATTATCGCTGGTGCATTTACTCTAGGGGTCATGCAACGAGTCATGAACGCCTTCAACCAAGTAGAGAATTCGTTTCAATATTTGATCAATTCCTGGACAACCTTGGTCGAATTACTTTCAATATACAAACGTTTAAAAGCCTTCGAATCGGTCATTGATAATAAGCCATTGCCAGAGGAAGACAGCCGTTATATCGAGACTACTAACAAAAACACTGACTAACGTTTAAAATATAAAAAAGCCCATCAGAATAGGATTCTGATGGGCTTTTTTTGTTTCAAACTATGCGCAATAGTAACTTACATCAAACGTTAATATTGATATTTTGACCAAGATTATCCGTTGTTGTATGTGATCCGCTGCTCGCAGCAGGTGTCACGTTTTTGGTTGCTTCTTCTAACAACGCAAGATCCTGATCCGCTTTTTGTTGCTGAGCTACTTTCGCTAAGCTCGCACTGTAGGCTTCACTCGCATAATCCATTGCAGGACTACTCATACCATTGATACTAGGCATTTTTCCCCCTATTTATTTACTCACTATCATGAACTTAACAATACCATTATTAAAACTTACTCAATGCAAAAAAACATCAATTACACTGAGTATAGACGTACTTTGATCAATTTACGAACACCTTTTTTACGCTTAGATCTATGTTTTGATATCATCAGTCATTACAAAACGATCCCAGTATTGACTCACTAAGATCTGGCTATCGACTAATGCATCGTCTTGAATCACGCGACCTTGCTGCTGCAAGCTCAATCGGTGCGTACGAGACCGATACAAAGTGTAATTATCAATCATTTTTTCCGCTTGGTTCGCGTCAAGTAAGCCGACAGAAGCAACAGCCTCTAATTGACGAACATTATCTGAAAAACGCATCAACTCTGGGTATTTGTACGACCACGCTAACACAAAGTATTGCACCATAAACTCAATATCTATGATGCCTCCTGCTCCTTGTTTTAGATCAAAACCTTTTTCTTTACCGCCGGTATCAAGGTGCGCACGCATTTTTTCGCGCATTTTAATGACTTCAGCTTTTAATACTTTACGATCGCGAACCGAAGCAAGAATCTCTTTACGGCAATCTTCAAATTTTACCAATAAGTTAGACTCACCAGCCAAGCCTCGCGCACGAGTCAGTGCTTGATGCTCCCAAATCCACGCTTCTTTTTGCTGATAATCCTTAAAAGCATCTAGACTGGACACCAACAAACCGGAGTTCCCAGAAGGCCGAAGACGCATGTCCACTTCATACAAACGACCAACTGCCGTAAAGCTGGTAATCATATGGATCAAACGCTGACCAAGACGTGTATAAAAAGTTAAATTATCGATACTACGATTGCCATCCGTACTACCTGACGCCTGCGCATCATGGATAAACACTAAATCCAAATCGGAATCATAACCCAATTCCCAACCACCTGACTTCCCATAGCCAATAATGGCCAATTGAGGAGTATGAGCGGCTTCTCCTTGACTCACTGGAAAGCCATGTTTTTTGGTCAAATAGTGCCAAGACTGTTGAAGTACTTGCTCTAATAATACTTCGGCCAACCAAGTTAAGTGATCACTCACTTTCATCACCGGCAATATCTCAGTGATGTCACACGCCGCAATACGTAAAATAATAGAACGTCGAAAGCGGCGCATGGCGTCCATTTGCGCTTCTTCGTCCTCTTCCGGTAAACGCAATAGCATTTGCTGAAGCTCTTCCACCAGCATGTCTTTGTCTGGCGGAGAAAATAACGTATTGGCATCCAATAACTCGTCTAGCAAGGCAGGTGTTGTCGAAATTG
>CAXBGJ010000141.1:0-8800 GCA_963975045.1 uncultured Marinomonas sp.
AGCAGAGGATTGAAAATCCTCGTGTCGGCGGTTCGATTCCGTCTCTGGGCACCATGTTTAAAGAAAACCTGCTTTTATAGCAGGTTTTTTTTTGCCTAAATTGTGCCTAATTAGGCACAAGGGCAATCTTGCTGCTTTGAACCTTTCTATTCTCGCCTTATATTTATTTCTCATACTCTCTGTTTTGTGCCCAGCAATGTGGTCATTTTCAAACGCTCCTATCTAGTTAATGTCTATTATTAGTATTTAGGCGTCGCATTTATTACATAACGTAACCATTATTTGATCTTCAATCTGTATGGCTTTAGTTATGCTTAAGAGGTCTTCGATGGGGTAAGTAGGTATGAGAAAAGCAACGATGGTCGTGGTATTGACTGCTCTGGGGTATTTTGTCCTAGGCGTTGCTGGTCTTGCCGTTTCTATTCCACCTGGTTACGCCACTATTATTTGGCCGGCAGCTGGGTTAGCTGTTACTGCGGTTATGCTTTTTCCAAGGCAAGCGCCATGGGGAGTTTTCATAGGCTCTTTGTTGGTGAATATATGGGCAACATGGTCAAACTATCAGACAATAGCGTGGTTACTTCCTACCCTTATTGCTCTGGGGTCTACTTTACAATCTTGTGTTGGCGCCTACTTGGTTAGGCGTTTTATTGGTATCCCTTTCTTATTTCATCAAACTCGCTTGGTATTTCGCTTTCTTTTTCTAGCCGGTATTTTATCAACCTTGATTGGCGCCAGTGTTGGTTCTGTGTCTCTGCTTTTGCTTGGTGTTATCAGTCAAGAAGACGTTTTTATAAACTGGTTGGTTTGGTGGGGCGGTGACATGATCGGGGTTCTAGTGATAGTCCCTTGGCTCGCGGCGTGTTTTCCGCGCTTCTTCGGTAATGATTTTAAACACCCTTTGCGTTTGTTGGCGTGCTTATTCTTTGTTTTGGTTATTACTGCGGCGCTTTCGTTGGGGAGTGGTTACTCAGAATGGAGCAAGCAAAAAAAAGAATTTCGTACCAACGCTGAACTATTAGAAGTGCTTTTGAATAACCGTGTTAAGAATACGGTGGATATGTTGTACAGTTTTGTAGGTCTGGTCAATGGCAGTGAGCATATTGAAGCGCAGGAATTTGAGGTGTTTGCGGACAGCGTTATAGAGCGAGAAGACTCTATTCTTGCTGTGTCATTAAATTTTGCGGTTTCAGGTGTTGATATTCCTCGCTTTGAAAATGAAATACAGAAAAATTATCCAAATAATGTCTTTCAAGTAAAGGAAAGAGGCATTGATGGGACACTTTTACCGGCCAGTCCAAGATCACAGCATATAGTAGTGACCTTTCTGAGTCCGTTAAAAGATAATGAAGCCGCGTTAGGCTACGACGTTTACTCACAATCAGATCGACGCTTTGCGCTTGATCAAGCTATTTCCGCCAAACAAGTTTATCCAACGGCTCCCATAAAACTGGTCCAAGACAGAGATGGCGTGCTTTTGTTTTTGCCTTTCTTTCATAACACAACGGGCGCTTTTTTAGGGGTTGCTACTGCGGCGATAGGATTGGAGGTATTAACGGATACCATTTTTCAGCGAGGCTTGTTGTCCAATACAGACCTCTACTTGGTTGATCTCCACGAAGGTGTTCACGAGCCAATCTTAGTGGCTAAAAGTGAATCGGCCAATTTACCTTTAAATGAACTTCTCGCTCGTTACAAAGCCAATGATTTTAATCACGCTGTGTGCTTGGATATTATCGTTGGTGCTAAAAAATGGCGTTTATTTCAAATCAGTGAAAGCTATTTCTTTAAGCAGCCTTGGATTGTGCAATTTATTTTAGTGTGTGGCTTTTTGGTGACGGGGTTATTTGGTTGGTTTTTATTGATTGTAGGCAGTCACGCAGCCGAAGTTGAAAGTAAGGTGCAGCTGAGAACGAAGGATTTACGATTAGCCAATGAAAACTTGAAAGCGTCTGAATTAGATCAAAGTAAGGCGAAAGAGGAAGCGGAAGAAGCAAACCGTGCTAAGAGTGAGTTTTTGGCGAATATGAGCCACGAAATTCGAACACCGTTAAATGGCGTTATTGGCTGCCTTTCTTTATTAATGAGTACGAAGCTGGAAGCGGAGCAAGCGCATTTAGCCAAATTATCGCAGCACAGTGCGGAATCTCTTTTAGATATTATTAATGACATTCTGGATTTGTCTAAGATCGAGATGGGCAACCTTGTATTAGAAAAACACGCTTTTGAGTTGCAAGACTTGATTGAAGAAGTGACACATCTCTTTGTTTTAAAGGCCGAAGAAAAAGGCATTGTATTGAACTCTCCTGCGACCCCTATTCCCGAACTGAGCTTGATCGGTGATCGATTGCGGCTTAAGCAGGTGTTGGTTAATTTGATGGGTAATGCCATTAAATTTACGCAGGAGGGGGAAGTCGCGCTGCGAATTATTGTTGAGTCGTTAGCGGATGATGCGATTATATTGCGAGTTTCTATTGTGGACACGGGGATTGGTGTTTCTAAAGAAAGTCAAAAGCATCTGTTTCATCGCTTTAAGCAGGCGGATGGCTCGACGACTCGTAAATTTGGTGGAACTGGACTTGGGTTGGCGATTAGCAAAGAGATAGTGAACATCATGGATGGAGACATTGGTTTAACGTCAACAGAAGGGGAAGGCTCGACATTTTGGTTTAGTGTACCTTTCGCGTTCGCGCCTGGTGTCGTGCCGCCTAAAAAGATCAGTCATGAAGTAAAGGTTACTTTGGTCTATCGGAATAAAACGGGGCGTGAGTATATTGGTGCATTGCTGGATTCATTTGGGGTTACTTATGACTCTTATGACAACCTAGCCCTTGCGATTGCTGAGGGTAAATGGACCGGTCATGCTGTGTTGGTGGATTTGGATGCATTACAGCATGCCGCATCCTCTGATGTTTTGGCGTTTGATAATCTTTGCCAAAAGCAGCAATTAAAACGAGTACTCTTTCATGGTCGTAATAATGTTGACTATGATTTAGAGTCCTACACTGAATCATTAATTAAGCCAGTATTTCGTCATTCATTGTTGGATGTATTGGAAAAACTAAAGCCTTTACTTGAAGGAGATCTCAGCATGGCGGTAAAAGAAGTCGAAACAACGCCTGAAGGTCGGCCAATATTTAACGCAAAAGTATTGTTAGCAGAAGATAATCTTACCAATCAGATTGTGGCCTGTGGTTTGCTGAAACTATATGGCGTGGAGGTCGTGGTGGCTGAAAATGGCCAAAAAGCGGTTGAGTTGGCGCAATCAACTCAGTTTGATCTAATCTTTATGGATTGTCAGATGCCGATTATGGATGGTTACGAAGCAACGCGTACTATTCGTCAGCTTATCGATGGGAAAACGCCTGCTGATGTTGCCATTGTCGCGCTGAGCGCCAATGCCATGAAAGGGGATGAAGACGAATGTTTTGCCGCGGGTATGAATGCCCATATTGCAAAACCAATTTCACAAGACAAGTTGATCTCGATACTTAAAAAATGGCTTCCTTAGATAATATTATACAGAGGTTTCTTTACTATGTTTGAGGCTAAGGTATTTGATAATACAGATTACGAAAGTCGGCTGGCGTGTAATCACGAATTGATGGTGTTGGTCGCTGGAGAGTTTATTAAAGAAGCCGCCGGTTTATTGGATACCTTACAGGCTCATATGCAGAGTCAAGATTTGCATAATTTTGATCTTGTGGTGCATCGTCTAAAAGGCGCCGCTTTAGAAGTGTCTGCATATCGGTTCTGTCGGTTAATTGGTGAAGTAGAAGTTTTAGTGGCGCAGCGCAACAGTGACGCACTTCCGAAAAACCTTATAATGTTAAGAGAGGAGTTTGGGTCATTGGTGTTTGCTTTGAATCAGGAACTCCTGCTCTAGTGTTGTCATAGATGCCCAAGCTTGTTAAAAATTTTTAATGTTTACGACTTTCGTTTTATGAACAGGTTATGATTTTCCTGTATTTTTTCATTTCATTTCTGTGTTTACCCCTCCCTAGTTTTCTCTTTATTTTTCATTTGAATGGAAATTGTATTTCAAATGAAACCCAACTATCATCAAAGTGAAATATTTACTCTTTATAGTCGTTCTTTCTTTTCTAATAAAAACTCATTGTGAGGAACACGGAAATGCATAAATTGAAATTAGCGTCGGTGGTTGTTGGTTTGTCTGTTGCTGGTTCAGCATTGGCAGCGACGGAAGTAGAGTGGTGGCATGCAATGGGTGGTGCCAATGGTGAAAAAGTAAATGAAATCGCTAAAAACTTTAACGATTCTCAAGATGCGTATGAAGTAAAACCTGTTTATAAAGGAAATTACACAGAAACCATGACGTCTGCTATTGCCGCGTTCCGAGCGAAGCAGCAGCCTGCCATTGTTCAAGTATTTGAAGTGGGCACCGCCAGTATGATGGCGGCGAAAGGTGCGATTTATCCCGTTCATCAGTTGATGCGTGAATCTGGTCAGCCGTTTGATGAAAGTACATATTTAAGCGCGGTAACAGGTTATTACACCAGCAGTGAAGGCAAAATGTTGTCCATGCCATTCAATAGCTCAACACCTGTTTTGTACTACAACAAAGATTTGTTTAAAAAAGCGGGCATTACTCAAGCGCCTAAAACATGGCAAGACGTAGAGAGTGTGTCTAAGAAACTTCAAACGGCCGGTGTGACTTGTGGTTTCACTACTGCGTGGCAATCTTGGGTTCAACTAGAAAACCTCAGTGCTCGCCACAATGTTCCATTCGCTACGCTTGATAACGGTTTTGGCGGCTTAAAAACTGAGCTAGCATTCAATGGTCCCCTGCAAGTGGCTCATGTTAAGAAAATGGGGGAATGGCAAAAAAGTGGTGTCTTTAGTTACTCAGGACGCACAAACGATGGCGCCGCTAAATTCTATAGCCAAGAATGCGCTATGTTTACCGAGTCGTCTGCGGGTTATGCGGGTATCAAACGTAATGCCACATTTGATTTTGGTGTCACAGAGCTTCCTTACTGGGAAGGCAAAGTAAAACAGCCTTCTAATACCATTATTGGCGGTGCTTCTTTGTGGGTTCTTCAAGGTCACACTAAAGAAGAATACAAAGGCGTTGCGTCTTTCCTTAGCTACTTGTCTCGTGCGTCTGTTCAGGCGGATTGGCATCAATTCTCTGGTTATCTGCCAATCACTCACGCGGCGTATGATTTGACCAAAGGACAAGGCTTCTACGCAGCTAACCCAGGAACAGAAACCGGTGTTGTTCAGATGACGACCGGTACACCAACCGCCAACACGAAAGGTTTGCGTTTGGGTAACTTTGTTCAAATTCGTGGCGTGATCGATGAAGCGTTAGAGTCTGTATGGAGTGGTGATGTTGGTGCTCAAGCCGCATTAGACACAGCGGTAGAACGTGGCAACTCTTTACTTCGTAAGTTTGAAAAAGCGAACGATTAATCAAATTAATCGCCCTTATGATGTGTCATAAGGGCGATTTTTTTAGGCGTTATTTGTCGTTTTATTTTTTTGGATACTTCTATGACGGTTACCTTCCCTCAAAAAGGCCTCCCTTGGTTATTGTTGCTACCTCAGTTGGTGGTGACAGCGATTTTTTTTCTGTGGCCTGCCGAACAAGCGTTAGAGCAAGCGTTTTATCTAGAAGACGCATTCGGTTTAAGTCGTGAGTTTGTTGGTTTTGAAAACTTTATCGATCTATTTACTGATCCACTGTATTACCAATCTATTTTAACCACGTTATTTTTTAGTTTTTCGGTTGCCATTGTCGGTATGTCGGTTGCGCTATTACTGGCGGTGATGGCGGATCGTATTATTCGCGGTAAGTTGGCGTATCAAACCTTGTTGATTTGGCCTTACGCGGTTGCTCCTGCCTTAGCGGGTGTGCTTTGGTGGATATTATTTGACCCTAGCATGGGGCCGATTGCCTTGTGGCTAAAGTCTGCTGGTGTGGATTGGAACCATTATCTTAATGGCAACCAAGCCATGATTTTGGTGGTGATTGCGTCAACATGGAAGCAAATAAGCTACAACTTCTTGTTTTTCCTAGCGGGTTTACAAGCGGTACCTCGTTCACTGATCGAAGCGGCGGCGATCGATGGTGCGAGTCCATTTAAACGCTTTTGGACCATTGTCTTTCCTCTTCTGTCTCCAACGACGTTTTTCCTGTTAGTCGTTAACTTGGTGTACGCCTTTTTTGAAACTTTTGGTGTGATTGATGCCACAACCAAAGGTGGCCCAGGACAAAGTACGACCACCTTGGTTTATAAAGTGTTTGATGATGGTTTTGTTGGTTTAGATCTTGGTGGCTCAGCGGCTCAATCTGTTGTTTTGATGGGAATTGTCGGTCTTATGACCGTTATTCAGTTTCGTTTTATTGAGCGTAAGGTGCAGTACTCATGATCGAAAATCGACCTTGGTTAACGGTTACTAGCCACGCGACGTTAATGGTGGGTATCGCTTTGGTTGCCTTGCCAGTGTGGATGGCATTGGTGGCGTCAACGCATCCAGCCTCCGCTTTTGGTGTCGGCCATATTCCTTTGTGGTTTGGTGATGCGGGTGTGGAGACATGGAAGACGGTGTTGTTTGAAAAAGCCGGTAATGGCGTGGAAACGCCTGTTTTTTTGATGATGCTGAACTCGTTGGTGATGGCGCTGGGGATTACCTTTGGCAAAATTGCTATCTCGTTGTTGTCTGCTTATGCCATTGTTTTCTTTCGCTTTCCATTCCGAAATTTTTGTTTTTGGATCATTTTTATGACGCTAATGCTTCCAGTCGAAGTACGAATTGTACCGACTTATGAGGTAGTGGCGAATCTTGATTTACTGAACAGTTATACAGGGTTAACGCTGCCATTAATTGCCAGTGCGACGGCAACGTTTTTGTTTCGGCAGTGCTTTTTGAGTATCCCAGGTGAATTGGTTGAAGCGGCAAGAATGGATGGCGCTGGGCCGTGGCGTTTCTTTTTTGATATTTTGCTGCCCCTGTCTCGGACAAATATTGCGGCATTGTTTGTGATTTTATTCATATATGGTTGGAATCAATATTTATGGCCTTTGCTGATTACGACAGACGACGCTTATTACACCTTGGTAATGAGTATTAAGCGCATGTTATCGGTTACCGATGGCGACATTGCGTGGAATCAGATTATGGCGACGACCTTGCTTGCGATGTTGCCGCCTGTTGCGGTGGTTATTGGTATGCAGAAGTTGTTTGTTAAAGGTTTAGTGGATTCGGAGAAGTAGTGATGACGGATGTAATTTTAGAAAAAATTGGTAAAACTTACCCTAACGGTTATCACGCCATTCCCAGTGTGGATCTTTCTATTGAAGAAGGTGAATTCATTGTTTTAGTCGGTCCATCAGGTTGTGGTAAATCGACGTTGCTGCGTATGGTGGCAGGCTTGGAAAGTATTTCTGCCGGTGAACTGCGCATTCGTGGCGAGCGCATGAATGAAAAAGAACCAGCAGAACGTGATATCGCGATGGTGTTCCAGAATTACGCCTTGTATCCGCATATGACGGTTTACAACAATATGGCGTATGGTTTAAAAAATCGTGGTGTGCCGAAAGAGCAGATCGAAGAAAAAGTATCGGGCGTCGCTGAGATGTTGGGCTTAACCGAATTATTACAACGTAAACCGGGTCAGTTATCTGGCGGTCAGCGTCAGCGCGTGGCAATGGGGCGTGCGATGGTGCGAGACCCGAAAGTATTTTTATTCGATGAGCCATTATCGAATCTTGATGCCAAGTTGCGTGTACAGATGCGAGTTGAGATCCGTCAGTTACAGCGTAAATTAGGAACGACGACGTTGTACGTGACGCACGATCAGGTTGAAGCCATGACGTTGGCGGATCGATTGGTGGTATTGAATAAAGGCAGAGCCGAACAGATTGGTACGCCAATGGATATATACAATAAACCGGCAACCCCTTTTGTGGCGGCGTTTATTGGTTCTCCGTCTATGAATTTGATGGACGCCAATATGACGGAGCAAGGCATCAAAATCACGGATACGTTTACCTTGCCGCTTTCTCATAAGCATCGTGGCGCCATTGTGTGGGGTATTCGCCCAGAGCATTTAGAGGTGTCCGATGAGCAAAATGCTGATTTCGCTTTGCGTATTCAAGCGGTAGAATCACTGGGCGCTGAGACACTGATACACGGTGTTTTAGAAGCGGAATCTGGTAAAGGGGAGCCGATGGTTGTTCGTTTGGCTGGACCGCATTTACCAGACATAAATAGCCTAATGTGGCTGACTGCGCCTGTACAACATTGGCACTTATTTGACGCAAAAACTCAACAAAGATTGTGAGAGTAACATGCAAAATGACAAAGTTTTAAATGACAAAGTTTCAAACGATCATGTTTCGAAAGATCGTGTGTTGAATACAAAAGTGATGGGGCATCGTGGTGCTGCTTTGTTGGCACCTGAAAACACCTTGGCTTCCATTCGTGCAGCGGCTAACGCTGGCGCGACTTGGGTGGAAATTGATGTGTACTTAATCGCCGAGGGCGGGTTGGTCATTTTCCACGACGATACGCTGGACCGTTGTACTAATGGGTCTGGTGTTACACGAGATGCGCGACCTGCAGATGTGGCTGAATTAGATGCCGGGTCTTGGTTTTCTGCGGATTTTGCAGGTGAAAAGGTCCCCACTTTGTTAGACGCACTGGAGTGCATTCAATCTTTAAACCTGGGTTTGAATCTTGAAATTAAACACGATGGCGCGGACGTTGAAAACATTGTTCCTACTGTGCTGGCAATGCTACGAGATCATTGGGAAGACAATGATAATTTAAT